>NZ_JAUBRH010000101.1:0-13528 GCF_036701775.1 Microcoleus sp. N9_A2
CTCTCCTAGCGCGGTGGCTCTAGTTCTTCTTTTGCCACCGTTCTCATCTTTGGTTAGTCTAAACTACAGTTTTATAATGACAACTGTCAACTGTCAACTGTCAACTGTCAACTGTCAAGCAATTTTCACTTGTTGCAACAGAGAATTTACCAAAAGTTTACTAGCATCGCCGGCCGAGAGCGGCTTGCTAAAATAGTAACCCTGAATTTCTTGACAGTGGAGTTCGCGCAAACACTCCAACTGCTCTTTAGTTTCTACTCCTTCGGCTACCACGCTCAAGTTCAAATCTCGCCCCAGCGTCGCTACAGCCTTGGCGATCGCCCGTTCGCAGGGATCATTCGTCAATCCGCTAACAAAGGATTTATCTATTTTTAAGATATTCAAGGGAAACTTTTTGAGATAATTTAGAGAACAATAACCCGTGCCGAAATCATCCAGCGCAATTTGCACTCCCATATTCTGCAACTCCCTGAGAACTTTTGTGGTATAGTCCACATCTTGCATGGCTGTAGTCTCGGTAATTTCTAACTCTAAATACTTGGGTGCTAAACCGCTTTTTTCCAAGCATTTCGCTACCATTTCTAATAAATTAAATTGCTGGAACTGCCGAGCCGAAACGTTGACTGCTACCCGCAAATCTGGCTGCAAAGCATCCTGCCAAGCTTTATTTTGAGTACAGGCTGTTTGCAGCACCCATTCCCCAATAGCTACAATGAGCCCGTTATCTTCGGCGATCGGAATAAATGTAGCGGGAGTAACTAAACCTAATTGTGGATGTTGCCAGCGCAGCAGGGCTTCCATGCCCTGAATTTTCCAAGTAGTGATGTTGACTTTTGGCTGGTAGAAAACCTCAAATTCTCCCTGTTCTAGAGCCTCGTGCAGCCTGTTTTCTAGATTCAGCAACTGGCTGCCTTGCGGGTTCATTGTTGAAGTATATAACTGATAGTTATTTCTTCCCATGTCTTTAGCGCGGTACAAGGCAGCATCAGCATTTTTGACTAAAGTTTCGGCATCTTCACCATCATCTGGATAAAGGGCAATGCCGATGCTGCTGCTAACATGAAACGGTTGTCCTTCTAGTTTAAATGCTGGCTTTAAATTGTCAATAATTCTTTGAGCTGTTTTAACTGCATCTTCTAAGCAATTGATATCGGGAAGCAGTATGGTAAATTCGTCGCCTCCCCAGCGGGCAACCGTGTCAGTCGATCGCAAAGTGTCGCTGATGCGTCCGGCAAAACTTTCTAAAAGGCGATCGCCCGCAGCGTGGCCTAGTGTATCATTAATCTTTTTGAACCTGTCCAAGTCTAAAAACATCACAGCTAGCATTTTTTGGGTTTGTTTAGCTTGTTTTAAGGAAGCCAGCAGCCGCTCGTTAAAAAGTATCCGGTTCGGTAAACCAGTGAGTTGGTCATAAACAGCTTGATAGCGAATAATTTCTTCAGCTTGCTTGCGCTGAGTGATGTCCATCATCGTACCGATCGCCCTTACTGCTTTGCCACTTTCATTGCGGATGATGTAACCGCGATCGAGCACAAAAACATATCCCCCGTCTGCACGGTGAAAGCTGTATTCTTCCGACCAACATTGAGCGTCTGAGTTCATTGTTTGGTTGAAGCTTAACATCACTCTTTCCCGTTCTTCGGGATGAATATTTAGCCACCAAGATTCTAATTCTATCGTCTGAGTTTCGTTGAGTTTGTATCCAAAAACTTTTTCAAACTCTTCGCTCAACCAATACTCATTTTTTAACAAATCAAAATCCCATACAGCATCATTTGTCGCCCGCGTCAGCAGGTGAAATCGTTCTTCGCTTTTGCGTAGTTTTTCTTCTGATTGCACCCGTTCCGTTACATCCCGAAAACTGAATACTCTACCAATAATTTTGCCTCCCGTGCGCTGGGGCAACGAGTAGCGCTCGAAGATTCTGCCATCTGTCAACTCGATGAGATCGTAACTTTCTTCTGCGGGGCAATCGGACAATTCTTTAGCACGGTTGAGAAATATTTCCGGGTATTTTAACTGGTTGATTTCAAACCCCAAAATTTGGTTGTTATCTCTCGAATCAACCAGGAAATCCGGCAACTGCCACATTTCGGTTAACTTGCGGTTAAAAGTGATAACTTTTCCTCCACTGTCAACCGCCAGAATACCGTCAGCAGTAGATTCAATGGTTGCTTGAAGCAATGAAAGAGATGTTTCTAGTTCTAACTCTGCTAATTTGCGATCGCTGATGTCAAATGCTGTGATTAATATTGAGGCTTTTTTTTCAAATTTTATAATATCTACAGTTGCTTCAATCCAGCGCATTTTTCCGGTTTTCGTGACTATTATTAATTCATATTTTGACCCTACATTTGAGCGGGCGTGGCTGGATTTACCCCAGTTTTTAACTATTTCTAGAAAATCTCGATGAATTAAGTCGTATAAATCTAATGCTAGTAATTCTTCGCGACTATATCCTGTCAGAGCTTCTGTCTCAGCATTGACATAGCGGAACTGTCTGCGGTGATAAATAAATGCCACAGCATTAACAGTTTCTATCAGTTGGCGAAACTTTTTTTCACTGCGCCGCAAATTTCTTTCAGCCCGCTTGCTATCGGTAATATCTTGTGCTATGTACAACTTGCCGCTGACCTTGCCTTGACCGTCGCGAATAATTGAAATAGAAAGCTGTACAATTATTTTTTTTCGTTGTTTAGAAAGGTAGACTGTTTCGACGTTGCGGACAGAGTTTTCGGCTGTTAAAATTGCTAACTCTAACTCCGGGTTTGGTGATTCACTGTTCTTAAAAAGTCCCGCTATTGGTTTGCCTAACAACTCTTTTTTAGAGTATCCCAGAAGTTGACAGGTAGCTTGGTTTAACGACAGGATATGACCGCCCGGGGTTGTCGCAATTATCGAGACGTTCATTTCCTCGCAAATATCGAGAGCATATTCGGCAGTTTGCTGCAAATCTTGGGTCATTTGGGCAATAGTATGCCAGATATCCAGTTCTTTTTTTGGATACAACACTTTTTCTCCTTTTGGTAGCTTGTCATTCTCTGTTTCAGACTTCGGCTTGATTAACCTCATCGTCTTGGATAAGCTATTTACTGTTTTACCCCTGATTAATAATGAGATTAATACAAAAATAAAAACCAGAAAATGACCGATTATGCTTAACCTAATAGTAGGTTCTTTTCTAGGAGTATCCTGAGATTGTATATAATTGTAAGTCGGTAATTGTACTGCCTCAATTGGGGATAACTTATCCAAAAATAATGCGGGACTTGCAGAAGTAAGGGGGCGAGATGCCGATCGCAAATAGCTATGTTTCTGAGACTGAATCAAAATTCCTTCTACAGGGGGAGTGCCATGCCTATCTCCTACACTTGTCGGTAATATTTTTGGATTTATGCCACATTTCGCAGCAAAAATAGCAACCGCGAAATATCCTAACATTAATTGAAAAATTATTTTCACTTGCTCTTCTTCCTAATTTTCAATAAATCATTTTCTGGCAATCCTAAATCTTAAAAAGTTTAGCAGGACTTGCTCTGTCATAGGAAAATCCAGCCAACCTTAATTTATGTTGACTTGTAAATTAAATTTTACCCAGCTAATAACTTAGCTTTATAACTAATTACAATTTTAATCTTAATTTAAAATGTGTCATCAGCCATTGTGCCACAAATTATCCGCCATTCTGCCTAGACACCGGGTGGAAGCGCGCTAAAATTAGATAATTCCCGTAAGCAGGCGACCGGGATTTGTTAGAAAAATAAACAATTAGCTTAAAATCGATGCAGAGGTCCCCCTAATTGAACCCATGAGTCAGACCATCCCAGAACTCCAAAAAGAAGTCCGCGCGCTGCAAGCAGAAGTTACCGCCCTGCAAGAGTCGCGGGAAAAACTTGCCGTACAGCGCTCTGAGTGCCGAGTGGCAGTCAGTTTTCCCAAAAATAATACTCCTGAAGCTATTGCTGAGTTCCACCAGCAAACTGCTGCTTTTGGGGAGCAGTGGTTGCAGCAAATCCAGGAAATTGACCGAGAGACTAAAAATATTGAAAAGCAACTGCAACAAAAACAGGCTTTAATGAATTACAAGCAAGGTGAACTAGACAACTTGCTTGCCGGAGAGCACTGGCAAGAAGTAGAAAACCACGTTCAAACCGGGGAAAAACGCTTGCAAGCACAAGCTCGTAGAATCAATCAAGCAGCAGCGCAACTAGAGACAGAAATTCAAGCTTTAAAAGCACTGTACGACCAACTCAATCCGAGTTATTCCGAGTGGTTTCAACAACCAACTCAAATAGTTGAATTTTCTGCAAAAACTATTCCTTATGCTTTTCCCAGCAGCAGTGGCTTGATCTTGGATAATAAGGAGATTGAGTGGGAACAAAAGTAGTTTTGACTTTTAAATTTTAAAGGTAAATTAGTGATTTTAATGTCGCCGTCGAACGCTCAAATAAGCAAGACAGATTCGACGGCAACATCCCAAGGCTTTTACCAGCTTGTTTAAATCCAAAATACAAAACTGCCTCTGGCACAGCTAATTTTAAGATTTGTGAGTTTCATTTTTGGAAACAGGTTTGTTTGTAACTCTAGTGTCAACCTACAATCTAAAATACAACAGTTCTGGACGCATCAACCGGGTTTTACGAAAAGACTTTGTTGCAGCCCTCGCTGACGCTAAAACACCAGGTTGATGAGAGCGAGGAGTGCGTAAGCCCTGTCTAAAATCTCAAATAGACTTACTGATGAAACAATTGATTTGGATAGCGCTATTTATTCTGGTTGCGGTGGTGGCTGTGGGTTGGCGTTCTGACTCGTGGCATCGGTTGTCGGCTGTACCAGAATTTTGGGTCGATAGCAATATCCACACTTCCCAAAACCCGTCTCCCTTACCGCTTCCGGCTGAAAAAAATACTTTTTTTCAGCCGGAAATTGACCCGTCCCGGCTGTGGAAACACGTCGAGACTTTAGCAGGAGAACGCGATGGAGAACGAGATCGCTCTTTTACTAGAGACTACATTTCCCAGCAATTGCAAACATTAGGATTTTCCGCAGATTTGCAGCGGTTCGATCGCGGAATCAACGTCTTTGCTGAGAGAAAAGGCACTGACTCAAACGCCGGTGCAATTTTAGTGGCAGCACACTACGATACTGTACCAAACTCCCCAGGGGCTGACGACAATGCGACGGGAGTTGCTGTAGTTTTAGAAGTAGCAAGACTGCTGGGTTCTCGCCCCACGCCTCGGACATTGCAAATAGCTTTTTTCGACCGGGAAGAAATTGGACTTTTAGGCAGTTTAGCATTCACCGGTAGCGAGGCGCGGTTAAAAAATTTGCAGGGAGCGATCGTCCTAGATATGGTAGGTTATGCCTGCCACACCCCCGGATGCCAGCAATATCCCGAAGGATTGACAGCGCAACCTTTTCTAGAAGCATCGGGGGTAAAATCTCCTGACAAAGGCGAGTTTATCGCTGTGATTGGGGATGCGGAACATCCGCTGCTATTGAAAAGTTTTGCGGAGTCGGGAAAAGCCGATTTGCCGCCGGTGGTGGCGCTGCCGGTTCCCCTGAAAGGGTTGCTGACTCCCGATGTTTTGCGGAGCGACCACGCGCCTTTCTGGTATAAAGGAATTGGTGCTGTGTTGGTGACGGATACTGCAAATTTGCGATCGCCCCACTATCACCAATCTAGCGATACCTTAGCAACTATCGATCGACCTTTTTTCGCAGGTTCTGCTCAAATTGTTGTTAATGCTACGGCTAAATTATTGGAAATTCGGTAATTGGTAATCGGTAATTGGTAATTGGTAATCTACTCGTTACCAGGCTCTGCCTGGTAACGCATATCGGGAGGCTCTGCCTCCAATTTTCCCACCCGAAGCAAGCGAGGCAGAGCCTCTGGAAATCGGTTCCTAGGCAGAGCCTAGGAACCAGCTAAAATAACAAATTAATTAATAAAAAATAACCAATAACCAATAACAAATGACTAACAAAGAAAGCCTACAACGGCATTTACTGCAACTAGACAATCGAGGCTACAAAGCCTACAAAGACATTCAAGGTAACTACGACTTTTCTGAATTCACATTAATTATTGATTACGTGCAGGGAGATCCGTTTGCTTCTCCCAGTAAATTTAGAGTCATAGTTCCCCCCAACATTGCTCAAATTCCCCGCGAATTTTTCAGTTCTCGCAGTAGAGAAATAGCCCTGCGAGATTACCTAACTCGCCAGTTTGACAAAGCCGCATACAGCAATAGCAGCAAACGCGGTACTGGCAAAAGCGGTATGATTGCAGTGACTGGCTTCGGACAAGAAGTTTTAGAGCGAACTTCGGCATTTATCATTTCCTCCAATACATCCGATATCGAAGATTTAGGAGGAGTTGAACTGCGATTTGCCGTCGGACTTCCAGCGGGCGGGCGCAGTATCTTAGGGCGACAAGCTGCTGAAATGCTGTGCGAAGATATTCCGCGAATTGTCAGCAATTCTCTCAAATATCCTCACTTAAATGCTGCGGAATGTCGCCGTCACGTTGAAACCGTAGAAGATGCTGACTGGCTGCGGCTGCAATTAGCTGAAAAAGGATTAGTTGCGTTTGTTGCTGATGGTTCTATTTTACCCCGCCGCAGCGGTGTTGACAACAGCCCTTTGTTAAATAATGCTGTGGCTTTTCAGTCGCCGCCGTCGTTAAAAGTTGACTTGAATTGTCCGAATCGCGGTTTGATTTCCGGTATGGGTATTCCCGCTGGCATTACTTTGATTGTTGGCGGCGGCTATCACGGCAAATCTACTTTACTAAGGGCGATTGAGTTGGGAGTTTACAACCGAATTCCGGGAGATGGCCGAGAATTTGTGGTGACTAATCCGGCGGCGGTTAAAATTAGGGCAGAAGATGGCAGAAGTGTTGCGGGAGTCGATATTTCGCCTTTTATTAACAACTTGCCACAAGGTAGAGATACTGCACAATTTTATACTGAAAATGCGAGCGGTAGCACGTCGCAAGCTGCTAATATTATTGAGGCTTTGGAAGTGGGGAGAAGGAAGTTCGGCAACGGATTCTGTAACGGATTTAACGGATGTCAGTCCGATGGAAGTCGGAAGAAGGAAGAAGGAAGAGGGAATGAGGAACAGGAGAGAAGTAAAAAGGAACAGGGTTTAGTGCCTGTTTTATTAGTTGATGAGGATACGGCGGCGACGAATTTTATGATTCGCGATCGCAGAATGCAAGAACTCATCGCTAAGGATAAGGAACCGATTACGCCGTTTATTGATAAAGTTAAACAGTTGTACGCAGATTGCGGCGTATCGACTATTTTAGTCATGGGGGGAAGTGGCGATTATTTTGATGTGGCAGATACTGTGATTGCAATGGATAACTTTCAAGCATATAATGTGACGGAAAAAGCTAAAAAAATTGCTATAAATTACTCGATTAGCCGTGCTGCTGAAGGGGGAGAAACTTTTGGTGAGATTACTCAAAGAGTGCCGATTCCTGCTAGTTTAGATCCGAGTCGGGGACGGCGAGATGTGCGGGTGAAGGTGCGGGATGTTGATGAATTGGCTTTTGGAACTGAGGATATTGATTTGGGTGCTGTTGAGCAAATTGTGGACAGCGGACAGTTAAGGGCGATCGCTGCGGCAATGGTTTATGCTAAGCAGCAATACATGGACGGAAAACGCACTTTATCGGAAATTATCGATTTGGTGATGGCAGATATTGACGCGCAGGGGATGGATATTTTATCGCCTTTTCCTGAAGGGGATTTTGCCATGTTTCGACGGTTTGAATTGGCGGCGGCAATTAATCGGCTTCGTAGTTTGTCGGTTGACAGTTGACAGTTGACAGTTGACAGTTGACAGTTGACAGAATGAATAGGGAATAGGGAATAAATAATATAGATGTAACGTGCGCGGAAGACGATAGTATATACATTTTGCATGAGTTCTAAAATAAATAAGTAGATTGTTGCCATACTTTTGATATGCTGACAAAAGTGAGTGCAAAAACCGCGATTGAAGTATGACAGGCAATATAGGACAACTGACTGCTTTAAGCGATCGACCGTATTTAGTATTAAGCAATCAAGGCGAGATTTTACAGTTAGAGTTAAAACAGCAGCAGCACGTATTGGGGCGCGATCGCACTCGTGCTGATTTAGTCATTCCCGAACCCTGGCGCGCAGTTTCCGGCGTTCACGCTGTTTTGCGCCAAATTGGGGATAATTACTGGATTTACGACGGTGACGGGCAGCGGCCGAGCACTAATGGCTTATTTGTCGATCGCACTCGCATCACTCCCAATGACGGTTATTGTCTGAAAAACGGCACAGAAATTAAAATCGGTCTCGATCCTCAAAATCAAGTTTTGCTGACTTATTTTAATCCGCTGCCGAATCAGGTTGCTGTCCCTAGCAAGCAGTCAATTCTTCTTAAGAATCGGTCGGTTTTGTTGGGTCGCGATCCAAACGCTTCGCTGCAATTAGATGCGCCGCTTGTTTCTAGACGCCACGCCACAATTGACCAAGACAGTCGCGGCAATTATATTTTGCGAGACCACAGCGTTAACGGGGTTTTTGTTAACGGTCAGCGAGTGACAAATTCTGTACAGTTGTCCGAGGGAGATGCAATTCGGATCGGCCCGTTTACTCTAACTTACCGCAGCGGTGAGTTGCAGATGCAAGACTCCGGCCATCAAATTCGTTTGGATGCTGACAGTCTGGTGATTCCGAAGCGTTTGGATAACATCACTTTGGCGATCGAACCGGGGCAGTTTGTGGCTTTAGTCGGCGGTAGCGGCGCGGGGAAATCTACTTTAATGCGGACGCTTTTAGGCATTGAAAAAACTACTAACGGCGCTGTGTTTCTCAACGGCGACAACCTGCGCCAAAACTTCAATATTTACCGCAATCAAATCGGTTACGTGCCTCAAGATGATATTGTACACGCAGATTTGACAGTAGAAGAAGTCTTGAGTTATGCAGCTAAATTGCGCTTACCTCCCGATACAGATGTCAAGCAGGTAGTCGCCAAAACTTTAGAAGATATTGAAATGACTCACCGTCGCAAGGCTTTGGTAAAACAGCTTAGCGGCGGACAGCGGAAGCGGGTCAGCATCGGAGTCGAACTGTTAGCAGACCCGAAACTTTTCTTTTTAGACGAACCGACTTCAGGACTCGATCCGGGTTTGGATAAGAAGATGATGCAACTGCTGCGAAAGTTGGCAAATCAAGGCCGAACGGTGATTCTGGTGACTCACGCGACGGCAAATATCACGATGTGCGATCGAATCGTTTTTATGGGTCGCGGCGGACGCCTTTGTTACTTCGGCCCGCCTAGGGAAGCGCTCGATTTTTTTGATGTCAAAACTGGCGATTTTGCAGACATTTACAACGAATTAGAAACAGGAGAAACCAACGTTCAAAGCTGGGCAGATAAGTTTCGCAGTTCTCCATATTATCAGCAATACATTGTCAATCACTTCAGCACAGGCAACGCTAATACAAAAATACCTTCAGCACCTTCTCTGCCAAAATCTCAATCTTTTGTAAAACAACTCGTTTTGCTTGCCCAGCGTTATTTTCAACTCGTTTCCCGCGACTTAGTTAACTTAAGCTTAGCTCTTTTAACAGCGCCGATCGGCATTAGTTTACTGCGGCTTGCAGTCAGAGATAAAGACCCATTAATTGGCGCGCCGGAGGCCACTTTAGCACCTTTGGCGTTGCGAGTTTTGTTTGTATTTACCTGTGCGGCGATTTGGGTGGGACTGGCAACTTCTCTGCAAGAAATTGTCAAAGAATCAGCTATTTATCTGCGAGAACGTTTGGTCAATTTAGGATTGTTTGCTTATTTAGGTTCAAAAATTTTTATACTTGCTGGTTTGGCAGTATTGCAAACGCTGTTAATGGTAGGAGTTATTCTGATTGCTTTTAAATCCCCCGAACCGAGTTTGATTTCCTGGGCGATGGGGGCAACTATTACCACATTCCTAACTTTGATGAGCTGCATAAGTCTCGGATTAGTCGTTTCCGCGATTGTTAAAAATAGCTCTCAAGCTAATAGCGCTTTGCCTCTATTATTGCTGCCTCAGATTATTTTTTCGGGAGTTTTGTTTAAGATGGAAGGTGCGGCGAGCAAGTTTTCTTGGCTGATGTTAAGCCGCTGGTCTGTGGGTGCTTACGGCTCTTTAGTTAATGTGAATGCGATGGTTCCCACACCTACTACATTACCGGATGGGAGTACGCTTCCTCAGCCGTTTGAGCCTACTCCTGTTTACGATCCAACTTGGGAAAATTTGGGTTTAAACTGGGGTATTTTGTGCGTGCATATTTTCGTTTATTTGATGTTGACTCTGTGGTTGCAGAAGCGGAAAGATATTTTATGAATTATTGGCTGATGAAGTCGGAACCGGATGTTTATAGTATTGCGGACTTGAAGGGCGATCGCACTTCGATTTGGGACGGCGTTCGCAACTATCAAGCTCGCAATTTCCTGCGACAAATGAGTCGGGGAGATTTAGTATTTTTTTACCATTCTAATACTAAAATACCGGGAATTGTCGGCTTAGTGCGCGTCGTTGAAACTGGGATTGCCGATCCGAGTCAGTTCGATATGAATAGCGAATATTACGATCCTAAATCGCAGTTTGATGCGCCTCGTTGGCAAACTGTGAAAGTGGAGTTTGTTGAGGAGTTTGCTAAGTTAATATCTTTGGATGAACTGAAACAAAAGTTTAGTGCTGATGAGATTTTGGTTGTGAGAAAAGGCAATCGGTTATCGGTGATGCCGATATCTGAAGGTGCTGCTGAGAAGATTTTGAACATGACATAACTCTAACTAAGTATGGTGCGTCATCAGAGCGTTATTTCTTCAAATATCTAGAAGCTTAAAGGTGACGCACCATACAATTATTAACTAAAGACCTGCCGCACAAACGGCTGCTCCAATTAACCCTACATTGTCATTCAAAACCAATCGAACTGGCATCATTTCTAACAGCGAATCCATCCGGCCTTTGTGCGTAAAAGCTCGCATAAAACCCCCTTCTAGAATCAGTGGCAAAATCTTAGTAGCAATGCCGCCGGCTATATACAAACCCCCGTAAGGTAGAAGTGACACAGCCATATTTCCCGCGACAGCGCCGTAAGCTTCTACAAACATTTGCATTGTTTGTTCCGAAAGCCGATCGCACTTTTTGAGTGCCGCCTGTGCAATTGTCGCCCCCGGATCGACAGTCTTCTCGCTTTTACCGATTTCTGACTCCCATTTTTTGATAACTTCCCCTACCTCCGACGATTCAGGGGCAAACTTTCTGTCCCGCAAAAACTGGTAAATTGAAACAATCCCTAGTCCCGAAACTACACGCTCGATCGATATTCTTTGAATGTCATGTTTTGCTAACAAATATTTTAGCAATTCAAACTCCAACTCCGAGCGAGGAGCAAAGTCACCGTGTCCCCCTTCCGAAGAAAAAACCCTGATGCCATTTGCCTCGGGAATTGCAAAACAATTTCCCAAACCAGTACCTGCACCAATCACAGCAATCGGATCGTGTTGGCGGGGTTTTCCTACTTGCAAAATGTGCAAATCTCGCTCGTCCAAACCCCACACGCCGTAGCCAACTGCAACAAAATCATTAATTAAACTAACGTGCGATATTCCTAATTCTTGTTCCAGACGCTTCGCATCCAACAGCCAAGGCAAATTAGTCAGTTTTGCAGTGTTGTTAACAACCGGGCCTGCGATCGCAAAACAAGCTTTTTCAGGCAAGGGCCCAAAATCCAATTTCATAGCAGCTTCCCTCAAGAACTGCTCCACCATCGGTACTAAATCCGGGAACTCCCCGCTCGGATAGCGAAACTCGTAAAGTGCGTTCATTTCACCCTTAACAGTCCTTTCCACTAAGCGCAAAATTGTCTTAGTTCCGCCAATATCGCCAGCTAATAATAATGCCATAAATCTCTTTTTCAACCAAAGATAACATTCCCCATGTGAACTAACCTGACGGTCAACATAGTACAGTTAGACCGCAGGCTTCTTTTTCCTTTTTGCAAAGGCTTTTTTGAGTGACGGAGTTCCCCCGCCACTTTCGTAATTCAAGCCAATCTTTCTGATAAGTTTAGCTGAATTTTCGTCTCGATCCAAAGATTCTCCACACTGACAAGAATGCCACCGTTCCGATAATTCTTTCGGGACTTTATTGAGACAGTTCCAGCAGTGTTGAGAAGTTCCTTTCGGGTCAACGAGTAAAACGCTTTTACCTAATTTCCAAGCGACATACTTCAGAACGTTGGCAAATTGCCCGTGAGCGGCATCAAGCATGGATTTATTCAAACCGCTTTTAGCTGACTGACCGTTCGGCAAATAAACCAACTTACCATTTTCAATATCAGTTTTAGGCTTGGCACGTCTAGTTAGATTCTTGACACTCAAATCTTCAATAACTAAAACATCACACTTGCTAAGGAGCTGCGGTGCTGTTTTGAATTGAAAATCTAATCTAGCTCTGGCCACGAACTGATGGAGTCTGAAAATCTTGTCCTTGATAATCTTCCAAGGTTTAGAACCCTTAACTCTATTAGCTAACTTCGCTTGAAGCCTTGCTAATTTCTCAGCCGACTTTCTCAAGAATCTCGGATTTTCAACTCTTTCGCCATTGGAAAGATAAGCGTAATTAGTGACTCCCAAATCAATACCAACAGTATTATTTTCAGTCGGTTGAATTTCTACAACCGTTACGGGAACCGTCTTATCTTCTAGCGTCAAGGAAATATACCACCCATCCGCTTCTCTGATAACACTACCCGTCTTAACTGTGAACCCTGTTGGTATTGGACGATGGAAAACCATCGGTACTTGACCTATTTTGGCAAGGCTAATACAAATCCTATTTTGCTCGTCCTTGACAATATCTAAGTTGTCTAATTGAGGGTAAGTGAAGGATTTGTAGTAGTGAAGCCCCTTGAATTTGGGCTTACCTCTACGATTGCCGTTTTTGTCGGGCGTAGTAAAGTTTGAAAAGGAAGTTTCAACTCTGTTAACGACATCTTGCAAAACTTGAGAATCCAACACTTTGTAATCACGAAACAGTTTTTTAGTGTTTTTCAGGTCGGCAAGTTGTATCGTCTGCCACTGTACATATCCGCCTTCAATGTTTGAGAAAACGTCACCTTTCTTGGTCAAAGGATTGCCTGATTCATCCTTCTTTCTGCCATCTCTAGTTTGCACTCTCGTCAAAGGAATATTTCGATAAATCTCCTCAACAGGGATTATCGAAACAACTAATGGGCAGGCGTTGATAGGTGTTCTCGTAGCTTCCCACCATCTGAATCTTTCGCCTAGTCGGTAGTTGTACTGCCGACGACAGAGTTCTAAGTGAGCCACGATCGTCGTTAGTTGGGCTTTGGTGGGTTTGAGGCGGTATTTGTAAGTTAATTGCATTTCTAAACTTCCTTTTTCGGTAAGCGTTCAGGGGGTATAAAGAAGACGAAAAACCACCCCCAAAATCAAAAAATAAAATTAGGCAGCAGTCAAC
>NZ_JAUBRH010000102.1:0-13243 GCF_036701775.1 Microcoleus sp. N9_A2
TTCCTATTTTATGACACTTTGTGTACTCTGCTTACTTTTTTTTCTCTGCTACCCCTACTTATTGAGCGGATACAAATCACCAATGCTTTAGATGAAGCTTGGACAACAGCCATTTTAACGGCCGAACTAACTGCTGAGGAAAAAATAGATTTCCAGGTGATGTTAGAAGGTTGGAACGATGAATGGGATTGTAATTTCAGCATGAGTTTGGAAGCTTTACGCCAAGGTTGGGACTACCCGCCACTCCAGCAGATATTGGAAGGAAACCTTACTGGAGCAGGAATCTGGGCTGATGATGCACCAGATTATGCTCGTGAATTAACCTTGACTCGCTTACAAATTCTCGATCGCCAGAACCGCGACAAAGAATACTTATACCTAGCCAAAGCAGAAGGCTGTATTCAACAATATCTGACTATGTTAGCTCGTTTGGGGAGAATAGAAGAAGCTGTGAAAGCTGCGGGAACCGAGATGACATCAGTCGAAGAGGCTTTTGCTCTAGTTCAAATTTTACAAGAAGACGGATATTCAGAAGAAGCTCTAAAAATTTGTCAAGCTGGGTTAAATTTACCCGGCAACTCTACCTACAAACTAGCAATTTGTATGAGTGAATTAGCCGATGAATTGGGCGAAAAAGAATCTGCATTTAATGCTAAAATGAAAGTTTTTGAAATTCAACCTTCCTTGAATGATTATCTTTCATTGCAGGAGTTGTCAGGAGATAATTGGTCAACATTGAAAGCAGATTTATTGGCAATTGTAAGAAGTATTCAAAACTACAATTCTACCGAAGCAAAGGTTGATATTTTTCTGCATGAAAAAATGATTGAAGAGGCGATCGCCCTTGTAGAAACATCTTACAGTTCCGAACTGGTTCATCGAGTGATGATGGCAGCAATTCCCCATCGCCCAGATTGGGTAATCGTCAATGCTTGTCAGCGCGCTGAATCGATTCTAAAGGCAATGAAATCAGCCGAGTACGATAGTGCGATTAAGTGGCTAGAAAAAGCCCGTGCTGCCTATATACAAGCTGGGCGAAATGTTGAGTGGTCTGCTTATCGTGCTCAACTGATGGAAGTACACAGTCGGAAGCGGAAATTCATGGGCTTGTTCAAAAATTCATATTTAAATTGAGTCTTAATTTTACCGTAAATCGGAATAAGTGAAAGTAGCCCAATAAAAAGTATTTGTAGGGTGCGTCGCCATCGACAATCATTACATAAAGACCGACAATCTGACAGCGACGCACCTGACACGATTCTCATCTGTTAGGTGCATCGCTTGCTAGATAATCGATTGAATTTTGGGATTAAAAAATGGCGACGCACCCTACAAATAATCTGCGTTAATCTGTGTTGCATCTGCCTCGCATCTGCGGTTGACTTATCAATCTTATTTTGCCACAGCACTCGGCGCAACCATATTCCAATTTACCCGAGAAACACCGTACAAAATAAAATTATTCAAAAGTCCGTAAGCATCCCCGCAATTGTAATCTTTAGCATTAACACACTTTTTATCCGCCCTCTGATTCACCGCCACAAAAATATCAACTCCATCCGGCAACACACCCGCATACATCTTCAAATTAGCAAAATCATCAAGGATGTGACCTCCATCGTCCACAGGCGGCAATTTCCACTCTTTCGGATTATTCTTTCCCCCTAACTGAATAGCCCAAGCATGAGTACCATCAAGCGCTCCGTTGTGAGCAGTATATCGATTCCAAACATTATTTCGCTTTTCCCCGATGCGCGGGTTATTCTCATAACCACCAACCCAATATTGTGACATAAATTTGAGAAAAACTCCAGCTTCTGCAGCTAGCGAACCGGTGCCGGGACTCAAATCTGTGTTTCTGCGGGAAAAAAGAACCTGGCTTAAATTCCAAGACCAATTTATCCTCCCCGGCTTGGCATTTATCCAACTAGAAAAATCGCACAAGCTGCCATTCCAAATGCAGTGCGGTCGCTTCAAATCCCATCCCTTACCGTAGTAATTTTTTCCGTTCCAGTGGCGCTTTTCCGGTTCGCGACTGCTAAATTTTTCTACTTCTTGGGTCATAAAAATTCCCTTGTTAGCCGTAGTAGGAATTCCCAACTCTGTTTTGAAAAAAAGCTCCAAAGCAGAGCCTTGATGAGTTTCTGGTTTACCCGTTTTAGCAGCATATCTGCCGGAGGCTACCAACTGCTGCATAATAATCGTAGGAAATGCCGGACTGGTATTGGAATAATGATATTGACCGAGGGGATATTGAAGGCATCGCCCAGCCAAAACCAGCATAGTTTCTTCTAAATTAGGACTTGGCAAAAAATAGCCTGCGTTAGGGGAAATTCCCAGTTGGTTTTTAGCTGAACTGACAGATTTATTTCCCCATTCATTGATAAGTAGCTGTTCTTGCGATTGAAAATCTGCTGCTGTTTTCAAATTCCGAAGCACTGGCAAATTTGCAGTTACATCTTGACCGTATCTGGGGGCGCTGCGCTGAAGTCCAGATCGGTGCGATAGCAGGTGTCCGAGGGTGACGTTTTGCCATTGTTTGTCGGCAAATCCTGAGTTGAGATTGCTACAATTACGGTCTTTAATTGCTACGGGAAATTTTACTTTCCCCGAAAATACGGCGTGCAATTTTTCAGGGATAATCGCGACTGGATATTGCTTGTTCAAACCGGGAATTAGGGGCGGATAATGCTGGGGATCGAACAATTTCATCCCTTCGATTTGCTCGTCAGTCAGTTCTAAGCCCGCCCGATCGCGCGCCGTCTGTTTCAGCGCCCAGCGCACCATTGCAAAGGTAACAGGCTTGCTGATGCTGCCCATACGCATGGGGGTATCTGCGGGTACGATCGCGCTTTGAGGAGCCTGCATATCGTCGCCGCAAGCCGGATTTGCGTTCAAGGTCGATCGGTCTTTCATGCGCCCCAAACCCCAAACACCCACGGGTTTACCTTTGACAGAAACACCGAGGACAGCCGCACCGACGCAGCGGTAGCGCATGAACTCTGTCAGGGATTGCAAAATCGGCTGTAGTTGCGCGTCGCCGCTACCGCTAACGGGGATGCTTTCTTGCGCTAAAGCTGTGTTGTTGTTAGACTCAAAAACCTTTCCCAAGCCTCCTAAGAGGATAGCTGCAATTAAGGTCAAACTTGTGTAAAAAAGTCGATTAAATTTTCGTTTGTTGCGCGCAATTTTCATGATAAAAAACTCCTGTTTAAAAATGTAGGGCGGTACTCAGTTGCCCGCCCTTTGGCAGCGACAAGTAAAACTATTGAGGGATGGGAGGCGCGGACAAGAATACTTGATTCTGGTTAGTATTAATTAAATTTGTCTCTAACACAACACCAATTAAATTGTCCTTGTAGAAGATTCCAGTATCTTGAACATTGTTGTTGCTCCAATCGCCAGCCTTGAGCGAATAGCCGTCTGCTAAATTGCCTTTGATTTGAATTTTATCAGTACCTAACGTAAAATCGGTAATCGTAGCATAGCCAGTGCCGAGATAGTAAACATTGTTAACATTGCCGAGTACAAATGTGTCCGCACCCGCGCCGCCGGCGAGAGAATCCGATTCACTTCCGCCGCCGATACCGTTACCAGCACCCGAAAAATTAGCACCGTCAAGGTAATCGTTACCTTCGCCGCCGATCAGATAATCTTTGCCGCTTCCTCCGAATAGATAATCGTTGTGAAGGCCGCCAGACAGTGTATCTTTGCCACCACCTCCATACAGGAAATCCTCGCCAGCTTCGCCGTATAATTTATCATTACCCGCGCCGCCATCTAGCTGATCGCCCCCGAAGCCACCGTAGAGGATGTCATCTCCACCGCGACCTGACAAGATATCATCGCCTTTATAGCCGTAAATTGTATCATTTGAAATCTGAATTTGACCTTGACCGTTGATTGTCCAATCATCTCCAACTAGGGATTTGTGGAGTTGACCGTTGCCGTTGACAGTATTGTTGTCATCGTAGTCAGTGCCTTTGATAAGTGAGGACATTTTTGTTGCTCCTTGTGGTTTGCCAATTAGTGCAAGGGTGAGAAAGACTCAACTAACTTGCTTGATGTATTTAGTTTCTCCTCTAATAAAGCAAGCGACAATGGGAAGAAAATCAGGTGTTTAAATAACTCAAAAATGGCTGGCAGCAATGATTTACAGTAAAAACTCAGATTAAATCAGTTAAAATAGGGAAAAGTCAGGGTAACTTCCCGATGGAGGAACAACTCCTCTCTTGCCATAGTCTGCATACTTACGTGTATATTTAATTACCCGTGTCTAGCCCATGAAATCAGAATTAGAATTCTCTTGGAGCAAAACCAAAGAATCTGCCGATCGCATTTTTGCCCAAAACACCGGCAAATATCTCAGCGACCTCGAAACGAAAGTCCTGCAAGGTTCTTGGGAAGGCAAAAGTTACGATGAAATCGCCAAAACCTACGGCTACAGTGCTGAATACCTCAACAAAGATGTCGGTAACAAATTGTGGCACAAGCTTTCTGAAGCTTTGGGAGAAAGAATTACTAAGAAAAATTTCAAAGAAGCGCTGAGGAGAGCTTATGAAGCAGAACCCAGTCAATCTCTGCACGCAAATCCGCCCTCGCCAACATTACCGACGGCGGCAAATTTGCAATTCCCCGAAGGTTCAGTAGCCTTAGATTCACCTTTTTATATAGAGCGTTCCAGCATCGACTCTCTCTGCGAGGAAACGGTTGTCAAACCCGGTTCTCTGATTCGGATTAAGGCCCCGGAGATGATGGGCAAAACTTCACTGATGAACCGGATTTTAGCTCGCGCTGTCCGGGAAAATTATCACGCAGTTTATTTGGATTTGAGCGCCGCCGATCGAGGAATTTTAACAAATCTTGATAAATTTTTGCGCTGGATGTGCTTGATGGTAAGCCGGCAGTTAAAGTTAGAAAATAAGTTAAACGAGTATTGGGATACCGATATTTTGGGCAGCAACGATAACTGTACTGTATACTTTGAAGAGTATTTGCTGGCAGAAATAGCAACTCCTCTAGTGTTGGGATTGGATGAAGTCGATCGCATATTTCCCTACACAGAAGTAGTTGAAGATTTTCTGGGGATGCTGCGAAGCTGGCACGAAAAAGCCAAAATTTCTGATATCTGGAAAAATTTACGGTTGGTAATGGCGCATTCTACTGAGGTTTATATTCCTTTGGATATGAATCAATCTCCGTTTAATGCGGGAGTGCCCGTGGAACTGCAGGAGTTTGACAGCCAGCAAATCCACGATTTGGCTGGGGTTCACGGCTTGGATTGGGGTGATGGACAGTTTCAAGAGTTGATAAGTGCGATCGGCGGACATCCTTATTTAGTAAGATTGGCAATGTATGAGGTTAGTTGTGGCAAAATTTCATTAACTCAGCTATTAGAAAATGCTGCCTCAGAATCGGGAATCTACAGCAATCATTTGCGAAGACATTTAGAGATTCTGCAACAAAATCCAGAATTAGCTTTAGCTTTGAAAAAAGTTGTAAATTCCCCGGAAGCAGTTGAATTGGATTCGATGCAAATTTATAAGTTGCACAGCATGGGAATTGTGCGGCGGCAAAACAATTATGTGATGCCGCGCTGCAATTTGTACCGCGAGTATTTCTGCCGTGTTTTAGCTTGAAAAGCATGGTTTGCAGTTTATTGTATCAGATGCTGTTCGGTCGATCGACCGCGATTGCTGTAGATATCGCTTTGATATGGTTTCCGGTTGGATCGGAATGATTTAACCGCAGAGGACACAGAGAACGCAGAGGGAGACAAGAGAGAGATGAATGATTCACATGAAGAGCGGATTTGGTATGAGTTTTTCAGTTTTATGCAAGAGGACTTAAGCTATAAGGCGGGGGTTTAAATCCCCGCCGGACTTCGCGAAAAAATGTGGAAAGTTGACACCAATAGCTGGTAATGCAAAACCTACAGATAGAATTAGACGAATGACAGGGTTAAATCCGCAGCCATGTTATCTGCAACTACAGCAATCATGTCACCTTGATAAAATATTCTCGTGTCTTTGAGTGACTGATTTCCATAACCGTAGTTGCCCGATGTAAATTCGTAATCTTGCTTTTTACCCAGCATTAAGATTGCATCCCCATCAGATTTTTTAAAGTCCCGAATAATCGCATAAGCAGTCTCACCTAAGCCATCTAAGTAAGGAAGTTTAGGGTCTGGGCCACCGTTCATAACTAGCGAGAATGTATCTGCTCCAGAACCACCAATTAAGGTGTCGATTTCATAAGAATCATATTGTCCTGGCCCGTTGGTGTGGCCGATGAGAATATCATCGCCACTATTGCCTTCCAACCAGTCGGAACCGCGGCCGCCACAAAGCTGATCTTTACCGCTACCGCCAAACAAGAAGTCGTCACCGTCTAGACCTTTGAGTGTATCTGCACCGCCACCGCCAAAGATTGCATCGCGAACCTGATTGTCATCACTGCCGATTAGATAGTCAGCTCCTGCTGTTCCCGTTATGTTGTCATTGGGTAAGCCACCGATTTTATCGAAGCTGCCGAACAAGCTGTTAGCAAAGTTACGGTCAGAGGCGATTATTTTACGTGTTTCTACTATTAAGTTATCATCGATGTCTGGCCGAGGAACGTCGGTAAAGTCTTCAATCAAACCGGAATTATTAGGCTTGGGTTCGTCATCGATGTCTGGCCGAGGAACGTCGGTAAAGTCTTCAATCAAACCGAATCTAGGGGTAAAAATGTTAGCATCGGCGATCGTTCTAAGTGCTGTCATGGGAGTAGTTCCTATTTGTGATGATTTTCTGAGTTTGCGGAAGCGATAAGTGTTTGTATTTGTTTGCTGCACCTTTTGCTTCCTGTTATCAGTTTCGTGCTAAAACTCTTGAACGGCAATGGTGATAAAATCAGGTATTGTAGGAACTGATAAATAGCTTCAGGCTTTTAATTTATAGGGAAAAATCAGGTGCAGCCTGACAAAGCATCATCAAAATCAGGACTCAGGAATCAGATCAAAGAAACCGGGTTTTTACCTAATCTGTCGCCTATAACCAAGGATTTGCCCAAAAAACCCGGTTTCTGACTGTCGATTCGCCAGTCGTCAAAATCAGCAAAAGTCAGGTTTTTTGATAAATCTCTACATAGTCAGGTTTGCGATCGTACAATCAAATCTAGATATGGGTGCAGGTAATGATGAAAGAATCTCCACTTGGTTATGAATATCAGATTGGCGGTAGTCTCCCAGCAGATGCGTCGTGTTACGTGACGCGCCAAGCAGACTTGGACTTTTACGAATGTTTGAAGGCTGGTGAGTTTTGTTATGTTTTAAATTCGCGGCAAATGGGTAAATCTAGTTTGCGGGTGCGGGCTATGCAAAGATTGCAAGCTGAAGGTACTGTTTGCGCTTTTATCGATTTAACTGGGATTGGTAAGGAGGATGTAACTGCGGAAAAGTGGTATGCTGGTATTGTTAATTCTTTGGTCAGTAGCTGTCAGCTAGGCAATAAAGTTAATTGGCGGAGTTGGTGGCGCGATCGCCGGGATTTGTTTTCGCCTCTACAGCGGTTTAGTTTGTTTATTGAAGAAGTTGTTTTAGTTGAAATAAAACAAGATATTGTTATTTTTGTTGACGAGATCGATCGCGTTTTAAGCATGAATTTTTCTACGGATGAGTTTTTTGCTCTGATTCGCTGGTTTTACAATCAAAGAGTTGACAATTTTTTATACCGGCGTTTGACTTTTGCGCTGTTGGGAGTGGCGACACCGGCGGATTTGATTGCTGATAAAACTCAAACTCCTTTTAATATTGGTAAGGCGATAAATTTAGGCGGTTTTAAAATTGATGAAGTGCAGCCTTTGATTGATGGTTGGCGGGGACAAGTTGGTGATGCTGAAAGTGCGTTAGCGAAGCCCTCGCAGAGGATCGCCCAAATCCTAGATTGGACGGGCGGACAACCTTTTTTGACTCAAAAGCTGTGCAAGTTGGTGCTTGAGGAATCTGCATTGGGAAATTCGCGATCGGTTGAAGAGGTGGTGCAGTTGCGGATTGTGGAGAATTGGGAGTCTCAGGATGAGCCTGAACATTTGAAAACAATTCGCGATCGCATTTTGAGAAATCAGCAAAAAGCAGGGCAGTTATTGGGGCTTTACCAGCAAATCTTGCAGCGGGAAATAGGCACTGATGGGAGTCGCGAACAAACCGAGTTGCGCCTCTCAGGTTTGGTGGTTCTGCATCAAGGCAAATTAAAAATTTATAACCGAATTTATGCCGAGATTTTCAATCTTGAATGGGTGGATAAACAGTTGGGCAAGCTGCGCCCTTATGCGGAAAATTTTAATGCTTGGAATGCTGCCAATTTTGAGGATAATTCGCGGTTGCTGCGGGGAAATGCCCTACAAGAAGCTTTGGACTGGGCAAAAAATCAAAGTTTAAGTCCTCTGGACTACCGCTTTTTAGCGGCGGCTCAAAATTGGGAAAAGCGAGAAGTTCAACAGGCTTTAGCAGTCAAAGAAGAAGAAGGTCAGATATTAGCAGAGGCGAATGAAATTTTAGTTTTGGCTCAACAAGAAGCAAAACTAAAATTAACTCAAGCCCAGCGGAGAGCTACCCGGATTGTGGCTATCGGTTCTCTAGTTTTGGCAGTTTCTATGATCACAGCAATCTCAATCCAATTACAAGTAAAAAAAGCCCAACAGCAACTGGCAGAACAACAAGTAATCTTGCAAACTTCATTTTCTAAAGCAGCTTTGGTTTCCGATTCTTTTGAGGCGCTGCTGAAAGCATTACAAGCAGCACAACAGATCAAAGGATTAGAAAAATTAGCCAGCAATGAGACACAGATACAAGTAACGAGGGGGCTACAACAGGCAATTTATCATGTTAGAGAACGCGATCGCGCGATCGGTCATCGTGGCGCTATCAAAAGTGTAACTTTCAGTCCCGATGGCAAAATTTTTGCTTCTGCTAGCGAGGATGGTACGGTAAAACTCTGGAATGCTAGACCAGCTACATTAATATCAACCCTGACAGGACATACTGGTAGAGTTACGAGTGTGAGTTTTCATCCTAATGGCAAGATTTTGGCTTCTGGAAGTGAAGATGGTACTGTCAAGTTGTGGGATGTAACGCGCAGCACTTTAATTAAAACTATTAAGGCTCATCATAGCTGGGTGAGAAGTGTCAGTTTTAGTCCTGACGGTCAAATTTTCGCTTCCTGTAGTTCCGCTGGTTTTATCAATTTGTGGAAAACAGCAGACGCTACATTATTAAAAACTCTGAAAGCACATACCCAGATCGTTACCCATATTAGTTTTAGTCCCGATGGTAAAACTCTCGCTTCTGCAAGTTTTGATACAACCGTGAAGCTTTGGAATGTTGGCGATGGATCTCTCATAAATACTCTGGAAGATCATAAAAGTAACACCAGAAGTGTCAGTTTCAGTCCCGATGGTAAAACCTTAGCTTCTACCGATCAAGACGGCATAGTGAAACTGTGGAATGTAGTAGATGGAACTTTACTGCAAAACCTTCCAACCCATCGCAGGGCTGTCTGGAGTGCAATTTTTAGTCCAGATGGCAATACTCTAGCCACTATCAGTTCCGATAGTACAGTCAAATTGTGGAATTTAGAGGATATAAACGACAATACAACTGAACCGCAACTTCTTAAAGGACATCGTGGCAGAATTTTGAGTATTGGTTTTAGTCCAGATGGCAAAACTCTGGTTTCTGGAAGTTTTGATAGTGCAATTAAGCTCTGGAATTTAGATGTGAGGGAACCGCAAACCATTAAAGGAAATAGCACTAATGTTCAAGCTGTAAGTTTTAGTCCCGACGGTAAGATGTTAGCTTCTGGTAGCGACGACTTTAAAATAAAGTTATGGAATAAGAAAAATGGTACTTTACTCCAAACTCTCAACGGTCATCAAGGTCTGGTGCTAAGTGTTAGTTTTAGTCCCGATGGTAATATATTAGCTTCCGGCAGTGTTGACAAAACAATTAAGTTGTGGAATGTCCAAGATGGTAGACTACTAAAAACTCTCAACGGTCATAGCGCTTGGGTGAGAAGCGTTCGCTTTAGTCCAGATGGAAAGACCTTTGTTTCTGGCAGTTCTGATAGTACGGTAAAACTTTGGAATGTAGCAGATATGAGGTTATTGCAAACCTTTAAAGAACCTCGCAGTATTGTAACCGATTTAAGTTTTAGTCCAGATGGAAGAACTCTAGCTGTGGCTTGTTCTGACGGTGATATACAGCTATTAAATTTAAAAACAACGACTTTAATGCAGAGTTTTCCCGCCCATAGCGGTTGGGTAGCTACCATTAGCTTTAGCCCAAATGGTAAAATTTTTGCTTCTGGTGGTTCGGACAGTATAGTCAAACTATGGAATGCAGAAAATGGCCGATTATTGTTCACCCTAGAAGGACATTTATCTGATATAACTAATATCAGTTTTAGTCCAGATGGCAAGACTTTAGCTTCCTCTAGCGATGACGGTACAGTGAGGATATGGAATGTAGAAAATGGTCTAGAAATATCAATTTTAGAAGGACACCTTGGCCGCGTTACCAGCGTGATGTTTAGCCCAGATGGCAAAACACTGGCTTCTAGTGGGCTTGACAATACTATCAAGTTGTGGAACTTAGAATTTGATTTAGATCATTTTATCAGGCAAGGTTGCTTGTGGTTGGAAGATTACTTTGCTTCCCATCCTGAAGAGGCGAGAAAATTTAGCAAAATATGTAAATAAATAATTTATGGCTGAGCATTTATATCGCCAATCATCCTGACGAAAGGGCGATCGCCCAAATCTGCAATTCTTAAAAAAATTGAATAATATCGTGTCCGATATACCCGATCTAAGACGTTGATGTCACCAATGGCGGGGATGGGGCGAGTTGATGAGATTATATCGTTTCCGTTTGGATTGGAATGATTTAACCGCAGAGTACACAGAGTACACAGAGGGAGAGAATATATATCTGAATTATTCCGATGCTACCGGATTTGATATTATTTGTGGTTTCATAGATAGTTAGCGAACCCGCCCGTACAGGATTTGAGGATGTTTATTGCACGCCAATAAACTTGTGAGTTTGCAAAGACAACCTATAACTCGGATGCTGTTTTAGTAACTCCAAAATAATCGGAATCGCCCGATCGCGCGATTCCCATTCCGGCTGCAAAAACACAGGCACATTCATATCCTCAACAAAATATTTTTTGTAAAAATCAACTTCTTCGCCCGTGCTAACCACCAACTTAATTTCATTGGCTTTCTTCCATAAATGCTCTTGTACCGGATATTTAGGATTGACGTGTTCTTTAGGAGAAAGAGTAATCCAAGCCAGCGGCGAAACATCTTGCCAATAAGCGCCAGAAGTTTCGATACTTACCTGTTTGTCAGCTTGTAACAATGCTGCAACTAACTCCGGTAAATTCTGGTGAATGAAAGGTTCGCCGCCAGTAATGACAACTCTCGGAGACTGCAATTGAGCTAGCAATTGTGCGATCGACTGCGGCACCGACGGCAAACCTTTGCCACCTTTGGAGTAGCCAGTATCGCACCAAGGACACCCCACGGGACAACCTGCCAATCTAATAAAATCAACTAAAGTACCTGTCCAATAACCTTCGCCTTGAACAGTGCACTGAAAAGTTTCGTGAATCGGTAATTTTATTTGTAAATTTGATGCCAGCATTTGTCACTTTAAATTAATAATATTTGTTGAGGATTTTGATTAATTGTAATTGATCGTCGGTAATTAATATAGTTCTAGATACAGGGGTAGGCAGAAACCGGGTTTTTCACGAAAATACTGTATCGCAGTCTTCAATACAGATAAAAACCCGGTTTCTTTGGTTTTAATGAAGTTCCCAGCAGCTAAAACTCTTTAATTGTGATGTTCCGGCTGCATCATAGTTGCCCAGCGGCGTTTCAGGGCTAAAGTTAGTCCGTCAGCAATGGGGACAACACTCAGAGTAACTCTCGGATCGTTACGCAATTTGTCGTTGAAATTACGAAGGGCGAGGGTACTTGTGTCTTGTACTTGAGGATCGGCAACTCGTCCCGACCACAGAACGTTGTCAATTACTATTAAACCGCCATTGCGTACAAGTTGGAGCGATCGCTCAAAATAAGCCTCATAATTTTCTTTATCTGCGTCTATAAATGCAAAATCAAAGGTTCCTGCTTGTCCCTCGGCTATTAGTTTGTCGAGAGTATTTACTGCCGGGCCCAATTGCAAGGAAATTTTGTTTGCGACACCCGCCGCTTCCCAATAGCGCCGCGCTATAGAAGTATATTCCTCGCTGATGTCGCAGGCAATAATTTGACCGTTAGGAGGCAGGGCTAAGGCTACGCACAGGGAGCTATAACCAGTAAAAACGCCAACTTCTAAGGTTTTTGTCGCTCCCATAAGCTGCACCAGCATCTCCATAAACTGACCTTGTTCGGGAGCTATTTGCATCATACCCATCGGATGCTTAGCAGTTTCTTCTCGCAGTGCAGCGAGAATATCTGGCTCCCGCAGGGAAATAGATAATAGATAATCGTAAAGTTTATTTTCTAGACCAATAGTTGAGTTCGCCATCGGTTTGTCCTTCCTGCTGACTTTTGATTTTACGTGGTAGACGTGCAGTTATTGGAAATCGGAGACGGTAGAGTTAATTTTAGCACCTATTTTGCTGTGGCCAATCGCAGGTTGCAGTATCACCGCCTTGGTAACAAGCTGGTAATTTGCTTTCACGGGCGATCGACCTTTCAATCAGTTTATCTCAGCCGCAGGCGATCGAGCTGCTCTGCAACAGAAAAGTGGAGAGAGCAGCGTTTTGACATTGCTGCGTTCTTCCCCAAGTGTAACCCTGGGAGTTATACCAGTTCAAAAAAGAATGCCACTGTAGATAAGCTGTAAACCCAGACACAATCAGTCATTACTAATTTCAAATCTTAAATTTTAAATTGTATGACTTGGGGAAAATCTGACTTTATCCGATCGCTAATAGCTAATAAGTAATTATTTAGAACTTACGCACTTTTCACAAACAAACCGTTTTATTTAACTATTATTGCTCGGTGAAATCCTGCGTATTTTTTTTTAAAACAAACCAGGTGTCGGGAAACTCTTGTGTCCGGGAAGATTACTAATCACTAATAAACTGGGTTGAACAATAGGACGCGGGAGCATCCCGGTTTTGCAAAAGCCTCAAATAGCCAAGAGGTCGTTGAGGTAAGCACAACGAAGTTTTAGCATTTG
>NZ_JAUBRH010000103.1:0-13084 GCF_036701775.1 Microcoleus sp. N9_A2
AATCTTCTACTATGACACCGGGTAAATCTAGAATATTTGTCATTAACTTGTTCATAATTTATTCTGGTAGCACAATTTTTATCAACACTTAACTAATATTTGAGCACAATAAGTACAGAAGAGCCAGGAAAAGGCAATAGCAGAATCGGGGAGTGAACGACGATAAAACCCTTGAGCCGACATTGAGTGTTTTAACCATTATTGCTTTCAATCAAGGCGAAGTTTGCACTTGTCCCTCGCGGGCGTTAATTCAGGAGTCAATATACGATCGATTTACAGAAAGGGCGATCTCGCGCATCCGCCAAATAAAACAAGACAACCCCCTAGATCCGACAACCGCCCTCGGCGCGCAAGTCTCCATCAACCAGATGGAAAAAATCGCCGAATACGTCAAAATCGGGCGTGAAGAAGGCGCAGAATGTCTAATTGGTGGCGAAATAAACACCTTATCTGGCGACTTACAAGACGGCTATTATTTCCAGCCGACCGTCTTCAAAGGAAACAACAAAATGCGAATTTTCCAAGAAGAAATCTTCGGCCCAGTATTAGCAGTCACCACCTTCAAAGACGAAGCCGAAGCCTTAGAAATTGCCAACGATACTCTCTACGGTTTAGGTGCAGGAGTTTGGACTCGCGACATCAACACCGCCTACCGCATGGGCCGCGCCGTTCAAGCAGGTCGCGTGTGGACAAACTGCTATCACCTATATCCGGCCCACGCAGCATTCGGCGGCTACAAATCATCGGGAATCGGCCGCGAAAATCACAAAATGATGTTGGATCACTATCAACAAACTAAGAATTTGTTGGTCAGCTACAGCCCGAAAGCATTAGGTTTCTTCTAAGTCATATCAAATTCCATACAACTGGAATTGATATAATTCATCTGCGTTAATCTGTGTTTATCTGCCCTCATCTGCGGTTAAAAAAAAGAATTTATTAACCGCAGATGACAATGGATGGACGCTGATTCACGCAGATGTCGAGAAGAGATATCTGAATAATTCCGATGAAGCCGGGATGTGATATCATTTAGTTGTCAGTTATTAGGAAGAGATCAGAGGAAAGAATAAAAAACTTTTCTTCTTCCATCTTCCATCTTCCTTGTTCTAAAATGGAAACGATCGCAAAAGTCACCGCAACAGAAGCTGCTTTAAAACTAATAGATTACCTCAAAACTCAACACGGAGAATTGATGTTTCACCAATCCGGCGGCTGCTGCGACGGTAGTTCCCCCATGTGCTTTCCCGATGGCGAATTGATAATCGGTGATGGTGACGTATTGCTGGGCGAAATAGGCGGTTGTCCCTTTTATATTGCAGCCCAGCAATACAAAAATTGGCAGCACACGCAGTTAATTATAGATGTGGCATCGGGGCCCGGAGGCAGCGATTTTTCCCTGGAAGGGCCGGATGGAGAGCGTTTTATTACTCGTTCTCGCTTGTTTGTTAATATTAATTAACTTTTTTTAGCTTGTTTTTTGCACTCTAGCAATCTTATTTTTAATAACCGCAGAAATTTACAGGCGGGACGCCTGTTCCACAGAGGGGCGACAGAAATAGACAAGAGAAAAATATTATTTGTAGTGAAAAAATCGGCGTTTTTTGCTATGTATACTAGACTTGCATTGCATAAATCTTCTATCGATAAATTGACCGCAGATGAAAAGCAGAGCGACACAGATCGACGCAGATTTTTTTCAAGATAGTTTAGTTTATGACTTTGGCAATGCAAGTCTACTTTCTTTAGGACAAACGTATTTCCTCAATAAAGGAGATACCATCAAAAATGCCATTTTTAAAGGCTTGAGTGCTACGAACTAGCTGATTTTTGCTGAGTAATGTCATTGTTTCAACGAAGGTAATCAGTGCGTTATCTTGGGTTTTAGTGGCCCGAAAGCAAACGGTTTCCTGGCCTGCATCCCAGGCAATCGCCGAAAAATTAGAATAACTGCTAGAAGACATTTTCAGAATCCGATTTTCAAATTCACCTTGAAAATTGAGCTGGAGGCGAGAACCATCTGAATATTCATAATTGTTAACTTGTCTGTAGTGAATTCCCTCAATCCAGATGGTAAAATTACCGAAGAATCTGCGAGAAAAATGTCCGCGAGTATCGGTTTTAATATACTCACCTTGCCAAGTGCCAAGATGACGAGTAAAAATGTCAGGAACTTTATCCAAATCGGGAGAGTTGAGAGAGTTGACGGTATCTTGATGAATTACAGGATCGTTACTCATTAAATCGGCCTCCAGTTTCTTTACAAAACGCGATCGAGTAAAATGCTTTTTTCTGAAATACCCGATTTCTTCAAAAAGTCGGGTCTCTGGGTATATTGATAATTTTTCATTGGGCTAACGACGACCTATCTTCAGACTCATTTCACGGCTAGTGCGTTGATATTCGTGGACTATGGGGAGTCTTTCTGTTTGGAAGCTTTCTAAGGCTTCGCGAATATTCGCACTATCTGCAAGATGTTTTGCTAAACACAAACCATCTTCCCAACCTGATGTCATTCCTCTGGCGCGTGTGGAACTTTTGGCGTGGGCCGCGTCTCCAATTAAGATAAAACACGACCATCATAGATTTTTGGTAGGGGGTCTATGTCATAGGAAAAACGACAGACAATATTTTCTACAGGGGTTGATTCAATCACATTTCGCGCATCATCTGGGAGTTTTGCTAGTTCTTTGGGAGGAATGCTGATATTATTAGGTTGCAGTTTACCTATTTCAGATTCGGTGCGCTCTTTTTCAATAAAGAAACCCCAATGAGTGCGACCTCCACCAAGGTGAAAGAACTTGGCATAAATTCCCCTACCGCGTACATAAACAAAAAAGTTTCCTTCTGGACAGAAGCTGCTATCTTCGACTATTCCTCGCCAGACGACATCGCCTAAATAGAATAGTTGTACGTTGGGAACTATAAATTGACGAACTTTTGAGACGATTCCATCGGCACCAATTAAGAGATCGCCTTCCCATTTAGTGCCATCTTTAAAGTGGGCGATCGCACTGTGCTCGGTTTGGGCGATCGATGCTAATTCTGCATTAAAATGAATACACTCAGGGGGGAACTCATCGAGGAGCGCTTCTAGTATAGCTTTGCGATGTACCAGCATTCCTGGGAGTTCGTTTTCTTCGTAGGTGACGGGCTCGGAACTTATGACACCGCCACGCAGGTTGCGAAACTCGAATACTTTAACCCGATCGCCTGAGTTAATAATTTTCTGGCTAATTTGAGGGTTGCCTTGATGCAGCGCTTCCATACCTGCTTGCACAATCAGGATACCACAACCATCCGTGCGCGGATGGGGGGGCTTTTTCAAACAAGGTAACTTGAAATCCTTGTTTAATCAGCAGAATTGCCAGATAAACCCCTGATGTTCCGGCGCCGATAATACCTATCCTACTCTGGGACGAAACCATTTGTGCTTCTCCTGATTTAAGGTTGCCGATCCGTTCTCAACTACTATTTTAATTAAGGGAAATCTAATTTGCGCGATCGCCCAATTGCGGATTGAGCTTTTGTTGATAGCGACAGGTTTCACGCTGCCGCTAAAATCAGTATCTGGGCTGATGCAGGATTAATTATTAAGTGGTAACTTCAAAACTCGCGCGCTCAAAACTTAAGACGACTTTAAGCTTGAGTATTTTTAATTAAAGCCAATTCAATTTTTTCATCAGCCTTTTGACTTACTTGTGCGCGCAAACCTGGTCCAAAAAAAGTAGCTATTTTGTCTTGCTTTTCTTCCCAGAGTTCGATCGGGATTAGTGGCGAATAAAACTCTAAAATTAACCCATAAGCACCGTCAACATCAACTTCCCGCAACCCTTGCAAGAGGGGCCGTTCCTCGTCTGTTGGGGCCAGACCCAAGCGCTCCAAAGCATCATCTAAGTGCGCGGGTTGACCGTAGCGAAATCGGGTGATATCTTTGCGGACTTGGTTTTGAGTATCTGTAGCCTGACTTTCTCGCAGGAGGAGAACTGCCGGAGATGTCGGTTCGGTGAACTCGACTGGTTCGAGTTCGGCCGCTTTGAGGGCCAAACCTCCCAGCAACAGCGGAATTCCATAAAAAAAACCGGCTAGGTTCAGGGTAGGTCTGTCTGTGAAGTAGGCTCCGAACCCGACTGCTGCTATAATACCGCCCACAACTAAGGCTAGGTTTGCTAAAGAAATTTTACGTAACATATTAGTGAGGTAAGTAGTCGGACAGAAATAATATACTTTAATTATTATCTGTCAAAAAGTCTTGAATAAATTTAGTTTTTTTGCCAAAAGACCTAGAAAAACTGCTAGCATCTATGAGCGCGGGAGCGGTGTGCATCCACAGTCTTGTCTCTAGCTTCAGAAGCTTATCCAGCCGGACTCGCCCGGGCGCGCCATCGGTAAATATCCGTTTTAATTGCGCGGCGTTGGTTCCAGAAGGCAATCGAGATCGGCAGTATCATCAAAGTATACAGAGTGGCGATCGCGATCGACACTCTTGCCCTTTCAACCATTTTTCGGACATGATTAAAGACGAAGACAAACAAACTGCGGTCGCAAACAAGGCGGTTCTGGAGCAGATTAACTCGCTCAAACGCGAAGATGAAAGGCTTTATAATATTTTAGCGATCGATGTCTGGGCCCTAGCCAAGACGATGGATGAATATCAACCGGGATTTTGGGCTGCTTTTATGAAAAACCGAGAGAAGGCCCTGAAGCGATTTTTAGCTGGAATGATGAAAAATAAACCCGCAGATACCAAACGTCCGCCTTTTTTGCGCTAAAATTTGGCTAAAGTTTGGCTGAAGTTTTGATGTACAATCAAACTATAACACAGACCAAAAAGCCCTGAGCAGGTTCATCACTTCCAATATAAAAAAAGTGAAGAATCGGCCCAGAAAGGTATGTAGGTGAATTAAGAATCTCCGTCTGTTCGCAGGGGGGAATGTCAAATATTTTTGTTAATAGTAGCAAGGGCAAAAAATCATGGATGCACAAACAATCAAAGAGCGCGTAGCAGAGATCGAGAGCAAGCGGGAATCCCTCGTGCGGCTGTTAGATCGATCGGACTTGGGAGCCCTGAGAATAGATGTGAGTCAGGCGATCGAAGAAATTGACGATTTGTTAGAAGAATTCAAGCGCACTTTTAACAGTTGACAATTGACAATTGACAGTTGTTGGTTGGCAGTTGGCAGTTGGCAGTTGTTGGTTGGCAGTTGTTGGTTGGCAGTTGTTAGTTGTCGCGCATTTAATCTGCATATTTCGGTGTATTAAAACTTTGTGGGGCGGGCATCTTGCCCGCCCTAAAAGTTAAAATTAAATGCAGTACAGCTTAATAGCTAACAAGAACTGACAACGAGTGACTGCAAATTTGACCACTGACAACTGACCACTGACAACCCTTCGACAAGCTCAGGGCAAGCTGTCAACTGTCAACTGTCAACTGTCAACTGTCAACTGACTAATTCATCACCATGTCCATCAAAATTTGCTGGGAGCTAACCTCCGGGCAATTAGCAGGCGGCCGCCGCTGAGAGTAGTGTCCCCCAGACTGTAAATCCCAAGCTTGGCGGTTGTCAGCCAGCATTACCCCCAAAATTTCTTGCAACTCCTTAGCAATTGTCTCGTCTTCCACCTGAACTATTGCCTCAACCCGTCTTGTGAGATTGCGCTGCATCCAGTCAGCAGAACCAATATACACCTCTTCGTCGCCACCGTTGAAAAAATAAAACATCCGAGAATGCTCTAAAAAGCGACCGATAATACTGATAACTCGGATATTTTCGCTAACACCTTCCACGCCGGGACGCAAACAGCAAATCCCCCGGATAATCAAATCAATTTTAACTCCCGCTTGCGAAGCTTCGTACAAAGCAACAATGATTTGAGGGTCAACTAAAGCATTCATTTTAGCGACAATGCGGCCACAGCTACCGATGCCGCCTTCGGCCTGCAAGCGGCAGAATTCTGCCTCGCGCCGGATTAAAGCTAAAAATCGATCGCGCATATTGACCGGTGCCACCAACAATTTTCGATAAGATACCTGCCGCGAATAACCAGTCAAATAATTAAACAAATCCGTCAAATCCGAACCCAAATCCTCGCGGCAACTCAACAAACCCACATCGGTATAAAGTCCGGCTGTTTTGGGATTGTAATTGCCGGTGCCGATGTGCACGTAGCGGCGGATGTACCCGTCCTCGCGACGCACTACCATCACAATCTTGGTGTGAGTTTTGAGTCCCACCAAACCGTAAACTACGTGGACTCCTGCTTGTTCTAACTTGCGAGCCCAATTAATATTATTTTCTTCGTCAAACCTAGCTTTGAGCTCTACTAAAACGGCTACCTGCTTGCCGTTTTCCGCTGCTTCAATTAAAGAACTGACGATCGGCGAATCACCAGAAGTGCGGTATAAAGTCATCTTAATGGCTAACACGGAGCGATCGTGCGCCGCCTCAGTAATAAACCGCTGCACCGTCGCCGCAAACGAGTGATAAGGATGGTGCAGCATCAAATCCCCCTGGCGGATGGCGGTGAAAATATCCTCACCATCCTCAACATCCAACCTCGATTTGCCTAAAATCATTGGCGATTCCGAGTTCCGCAAGCGCGGCGGCACTACCGGAGTCCAAGCCGGATCTTTCAGTTCTGGCACCGGCAACCCCACAAAAGACATCAAATCCTTGAGGCCTAGCAGCCCCTCTACGACGTAAACATCCTGCTCACCGAGATCCAGCTCCTCCATCAGCATATCTCGCAGCGCAGGTGGCATAATCGCTTGGATTTCCATCCGCACCGCAGAACCTGCAAACCGGCGCTTGCGGAGCTCCTGTTCTATCGCCAGCAGCAAATCCTCTGCCTCATCTTCCTCCACAGTCAAATCGGAATTGCGAGTAATGCGGAAGGGGTGATATTCCTGAATGTCCATTCCGGGAAACAAAGCCTCTAAATTGTGGGCGATTACCTGTTCTAGGGGCACACCAGTCCACACAGGAGATTTGCCCCTCTGCTGCCACTGCAAATCCCCCGGTAGTGGCAAAAATCGGGGCAATACCTGCGGGACTTTGACGCGGGCAAACAATTCCTCGCGGGTGTCGGGGTCTCTGACTACTACTGCTAAATTGAGGCTGAGATTTGAAAGGAAGGGGAATGGGTGGCTGGGGTCAACTGCTAGGGGTGTGAGTACGGGAAATACTTGTTCTTTGAAGTAGCGGTGCAAGTAATTGCGCTGTTCTTGATTCAGGTCGATGTAGTCGAGAATGTAGATGCCGCTTGCTACTAATTTGGGCCGCAAGGTTTGGTCAAAATAGGCGTGTTGCTGAGTAACCATCGGCAAAAGCCGCTTGTTGATGGCATCTAGCTGTTGTTGGGGAGTGCTGCCATCGGAGGTCAATTTGCTGACTTTTGCTTCTACTTGCTGTTTGAGGGCGCCTACGCGCACCATGAAATATTCGTCTAGGTTTGAGCTAAAAATAGCGAGAAATTTGAGTCTTTCTAGGAGGGGCGTGCGGGGGTCGAGGGCTTCGTGGAGCACGCGGTTGTTGAATTCTAGCCAGCTTTGTTCTCGGTTGAAGTAGTATTGCGGGTCGCTGAGGTTGATTTCAGTGTAGGTTTTGGCTGGGGTCTTTTTTTGCTTGGACATGGTTTGGGGGAGTCTTTTGGGGAGGCTCGATTGTATCTTTACCATTAGTATCGCAGTCATTGTGGTAGCGGCGTAGTAGCGGGCGATTGAAATCGCGTCTAGACAGACAAAACCCGAGCTCAGAGGGGTTGAAGAGGAAGAGCGATCGAACTTTATGGTTTATGTTGTGTACGATCGCACATTTTGTATTTCTCGTTTGTTGCCGAGGCCAGATCCCCCTAAATCCCCCTTAAGAAGCTATGCTTTATAAACATCTTTCTTAACAAGAAATTTGACAAAAGTAACTACTTGTGTAGGAGCCATTGGGGATCTCGCTTCTGATTGAATGGCAATTATCCTGCAAAAAATGTTCATTGATATCTGCCTCTTGTAATGAGTTTGCTCAAGGGATCTGGGGGTTTTTCCCGATGGCACATTTTGGACAAACAGCAATCTAATGTTTTTCTGCCCTTGGCGGCGGTTTACCAAAATTATCACTTAGATCATCAACATAATTTGTCATAACAGCTATTTTAAACCTCTAAACATACCGATTCAAGTTGTTTTCAGTTGATTAAATAGCAGCCAACCCATCGTAATATCATCCAATCTTCTCAATCCACGCCACAAAGTCTTAACGTAAGGATTCAGGTCTAAGATTGTGGAATCAGAGAAGGCATGAAAAAGTTACAAGAATGGGCAGATAGAGCATCACGGAAAAAAGACATTGCACTTTTACCTTGAAATCTACAAGTCTGAATCACAGATAGCAAATCAGCAGTTTGTTCAAACCGAAACATGGAGCGGGAACCCCCAGATACCTTACGTTTAGTCACAGCTAGTCGCAGAGAACGTTCCGCCAAATTATTGTCAGGGGGAATTTCAGGGTGGTCTAAAAAATACCACCATTGGTGCGCTTTCTCACGCAACGAACGTAGTAAAAGTCCAGCAGCATAACCAACATGACCTTGCCAAGTATTTAATAATGCTGCCAGCCTGACCTTAAAGTCCCTCGCCCAAGTATGATAATCTAGTTCTTCAGGCTGCTCGCGCCATTTTCGATGTTGTCGGAATGCCTCATCAATTAAATCCAAAAATTCCTCTGCAACTACAGTATTATTACCGTGACCCAGAAGCAGAACTTTCTTAAAATGTCGTCTTAGATGGGCTAAACATTTCTGCTGCGCTCCCACCTCAACACCGTTGTATACACTAAAATCATCAGAGCTCAACACTCCAGCAAACTGATGCCCCAGCATTGTTTCTAATTCTGCTCTACTTCGAGTGTCTGCCGCATGAAAAAGGCAAAAATCTTGACCTGTGGCTGTCCATAACCATTCTTTGATGCCCTTGACACACCACGGGGTTTCATCGACATGGACATTAGCTTGTAACGGTGCCCATTTCCACAAGTCTTCAATGGCAGGCTTGACGGCATCGGCTGCCCGCGCATTTGTAGCTTGTAAAGTACCTATCCCAATTTCAATTCCACCTAATTCTCTCAGAAATTCTTGTTGCTTTTCATAGGATATGTGCCCATAATTACCTAACCATACCAATAATGCTTGTAGGTCGATACTCAAATCTTGTCCTGGCACTATACCCGGTGAGACGGGTGCAATCACTATGGCTCCACATTCATTACACTGACATTTGACCCGTCGATATTCCACTACTTCAATTGGTCTGGCAACTAAACACGCTACCTGCTGCTTGCTGTAACCAATCATCTCACTTAATTCTCTGCTGCCACAATGCTCACAAGTGTCAGGAGTGCTGATTTGATATCTATCGACTCGTCCAAACCCTTTTCGGGTTTTGCCGATATGTCCAGGCTGTCCTCCTGGTTTGCGATGCGGGCTCGGACTCAGACTCTTTTGAGCTATCAACTTTGGCTGTCTCTGATTTCTGTATGAGATCGCTTGATGGGGGTTTCGATGATGTTTTGCTATTACTCGGCTGTCTCTCTTTGAGCTTTTCGAGTTCTTGTTCTAATTTTTCTATGAGCTTCTGTTGTCTCAACACAAGTTTGAACAGTTCCTCACGGCTCCACTGCTCAACTATTTCCATTTTCAGTGCTGCTAGCTCTGGTTTTTCGCTCATCTGACTACACTACCATATTTCTCGGCTCTGAATGAACTATTTTTCACCTGAATCCTTACGTCTTAACTCCTGGAACACCATCATGTTTCCGTCCCAAAAAACCTCCCAATTTAGCAATCCAACCAACCGCTTCTCCTAAAGTCGGTGGGTAAGAATGAGAATAAATTTTGTGATGAATTGTTGCATAAAGAGCCTGCCATTCTGGAGGCTCTAACAGAATTTCACAACTGGAATCGGTCGCGAGCCGAGCTTCATAAGTAATGTAAAGCAAACAGCTACAATAGAATAAGTAGCTAAAGCCATTTCTAACCTTTTTGCTGTTTCTAATTGTAGCTTCTCAATGCCACAACCACTTTTTAATACATAATGATAACGCTCAATCAACCACCGATAACTATACCATCTAACATAAGTAGTCACATCCTCAATACAAGTAATAGGTAAAGTGGTCACTAGCCACCACTCAACTGCTGACGATTCAGAAGGTGGCTCGGATTCTCTGACCAAAATAACTTGCAGTTTAATCGGACTTAATTTCTCTTGTTTAGCACGATTTTGAGGGGGTTGAATAGTTAAGGTTTTATACCGAATAGTTAAAGTCGCCAGTCGAAATGGTCGAGTCGGGTTGCGCTTCAATTCCACAGTCATTGTAACTTGCGGTTCGACCAATTCCATCTCTTCTTTAATATGGTTCGATGAAGACTCTAAACATCTGTTTTGAGTAGCTCGAATCAAAAAATCTGCTTTCTCACGGTTCGCAGATGCAAACAAGTCATAAAAGTCAGCTTCTCTATCGGCAATTGTGACTACTTGTTGCGAATTCGGGATGATAGATGACGTGTTTTTTAAAGCATCAAGCCATCTTTGACTTTCTTTTTCTTCTGTTGGTTTTTGAGAACGTAGATCCGCTTTACCTAAAAATTTTGGCTCTCTAGCCCAGACATATTGGTCGATCATGCCTAATGGTAGCCCCTCTGTTGTTGCTGCCAAAGTTGAATGTACTTTCAATCCATGAGCATATTTATTATCAAGATATCCGACTCCTTTGACTGCTTCATGCGTAGTATAATTTAATTCGGTTGTATCCTGTATTGCCAAGATAATTTGATGATTTTTAATTCTTGAAAGCGTCGCATCTACGTGTCCTTTCCTAAGCTGAGCTGGTTTTATATATGGTGAATCCCAGAAATCGTAAGTAGCCTTAGTTTCTGCCCATGTTCCACTAGCTTCAGGTACACTGGATGTTGGTTTGTTACTCAAGTTAGAAACAATTTTCATGAATCTATTTGTTCTTCTTGCGTCTCCCAATTGAGTTTTTTCTAATTCTTGTCTTACCCATTGATTGATCATTTTAACCTCATTCCTGGGCGAGCGCCCAATCGTTCAACAGCACAGATGTTAATTTTTGTCAACTTTCTTGTTAAGAAAGATGTTTATAAAGCATAGCTTAAGAAGGGGGGAGCAAGAGTGTCCCCTTCTCCTGTCGCCTCGGTTGAGATAGCGCTAGCAAGAGTGTCCCCTTCTTCTCTTGTCCCCCCCCCTTAAGAAGGCTACCGTGTACACACAAGTCCAGCTAGACTGGGTTTGAGAAGTTAGAAACAAAATAAATCATGGAAAATCCCATCCTAATTCATGCAAAACAAATCGGAAGAACAGGCTTTGGAGACAGTCCCACAGAATGAATGATCCTATAATAACAGAAAGATAACTTCAGTGTGCAGCCTATCTTATGTCTCTAAAATCTATCATGAAACTGACTGAGTACGCCAAATCTCTTTACATCAAAACAGCTAAAAAACTCAAAGGGACTGACAGACGACAATTCATGGCATTCGTAGTCAAAGGTTTGGGAATAGGTGGACAAACCTTGGCAGAACGGGAGTTGGGATGGAATAGACGCACCATCCGTAAAGGGATGCAAGAGTTGAAAAGTGGTCAGCCAATTATTGATGGGTTCCACCGTAGTGGGCGGCAACGGGTTGAAACAAAATTACCCAACTTCTTGAAGGATATTAAATCGTTAGTAGACCCACAAAGTCAAATTGACCCTAGCTTTAAAAGTACAGGATTATATACACGAATCACCGCCAGTGAAGTCCGTCGTCAACTAATAGAACAATTTGGTTATAGTGATGAAGAACTACCTTCAGTAGAAACAATTCGACGAAGATTGAATGATTTGGGTTAGAGCTTAAAACGAGTTCTTAAAACTAAACCCATCAAGAAAATCCCCGAAACTGAAGCCATTTTTAAACAGGTAACACAAATTAATACAGAAGCTGACCATGACCCTAATACTCTCCGAATCTCCATTGATGCTAAGGCGGCAGTCAAAGTTGGAGAATTTGATCGAGGTGGTAAAACTCGGATGCCAACTATTGCACTAGATCACGATTTTGCGACTGAATCAACTGTGATTCCCTATGGCATTTTTCTGCCTGAGTACAACGAGTTATTTTTATTCTTCGTTACTTCTAAACTAACGGCTGATTGTATAGTTGACTTACTTGAAAATTGGTGGCAAACGGTCAAACACCGTTTTAGTCACATTCAAAAATTGGTCATCAATCAGGATAATGGACCAGAAAATAATTCTCGTCGCACTCAGTTTATGAAACGGATTCTGGATTTCGCCACATCATCTTAACTGACGTTACAACTGGCTTATTATCCGCCATATCATAGTAAATATAACCCGATAGAACGTTGTTTTGGTTGGTGGGAAAATCATTGGAATGGTAGTTTACTGGATACTGTTGAGACTGTAGTAAATTTCGCCAAAACTCTCACATTTAAGGATAAAAATCCAGTAGTGACATTGGTAGAAACAATTTACTCCACAGGAGTTACACTCAACAAGTTAGCTATGGCAGAAATTGAAACCCAGATTAATCGCCTCCCCAATCTTCAAAAATGGTTTGTGGAAATTTTCGCTAAACCCACATAGCTGTTGGATCATTTTTTTTGTGGAGGCCTCGGAGATCCAAGGTTGGTAAAAAGGGGGCGGCATTGTATGAGTCAATGAAACAACACCAGACAGTGATAATTCGGCAGATGAGCCGAAATCGTGCCGAGCAAATTGCTTACTATCGCTATTTGGAGAATGAGCAGGTGACATTATCAGAGCTAGTGCGGAGTTTAGCAGATCATTGTCAAGAGCAGGTGGCCCGGAAGCATGTACTGGCAATAAGTGATACGAGTGAGATTAACTTACAGTCTCATCAAGGTAGGTTAAAACCAGAAGGAGTGGGCGTAGTCGGGAACAACAAAGATGTGGGATTTTTCAATAGAGCTCCTGCGAAAGTCTGATAGAATTGTAAAACAGATAGAAATTCAACTAATCAAAAATGAGTTACGAAAAAGTGAAGA
>NZ_JAUBRH010000104.1:0-12427 GCF_036701775.1 Microcoleus sp. N9_A2
CTTCGCTTACGCTGTGCTTATCTTAACGGGGAATTTTCCTTAAGTATTTCTGCTTAGTTCTCAACTGGGATGCTCCCGTGGGATTAATCAGTTTATCTAGTTGCGTAGTTAGCTGCTCTACTACCGAGTTAAAGTTGGTCAAACGCTCGCTTAATTTCTTTCGCAGATTCCCGTGAGGATTATTACTAAATCCTACCTCCATATTGATTGTTAAATCTTGATTAAGTTCTCTCAATTTGTCGGCTAAAGTAATCAGTTTCGCTCTTTCTTCAGGTGTGGCATCGGAACGGGCGCTACTTTTTTGAGAAACCAGCCTAATCTCTGACAAGATTTTTTGCATTTCTGGGATCTTCAGCAAACTAGCATCCATCAAATAATAGGTATCTAGATCTGGGTCTAATATTAGATTGGAAGTATCGCCGACGTGAGCGCTCAATTTATTAATATCTGCTGCTAATTTTTTATATACAACATCGTAGGTTTCTATACTCCACTGGCTGCGGCGAAGTTTAAAATTTTGCCAGTTTTGATATAAATTATTAAATTTGTCGCTGCTAACTAAAGTTTTTCCTAGTCGGCGGTCTGTATTTGCCAGAGATTGAAAGTTTGCCTCTATCTTAGCTTCTAAATTTCTCCTGGCATCGAGATTGGTTAAATTGCGATTTAAAGCCTGATAATTTAACAGTTGAAGCTTCGGTATGTATTCCCTCAACTGTCGCAGCGGGCGCAGATATTCATTACCGTAGATTTCTTTTTGGGCAAAATCAACCCTGCTGTTAATTTCGGAAATCAACAGGTACATCACCAAGGTTAACGGTATTGCAAATAGAAAACCAATTAAGGTAAATTTTTGAGGATAGCTCAGCCGATTCATTAAATGGATTCCCAAGGATTTTCTGTTCATAATCGATAGATTTCAACAATATTGTACTAAAAAACTAGCGATCGCTACTAAAGTAGTTTAGGGGACGATCGCTCGCTCTAGAAAACCACAAGGCTAATATAATTAATCAGCGATAGCTGATTTAATTTCTAATGCGTTTTTGTCCTGTTGCAACTAATTTTGAGGCATCCCTGTGATATCCTTGGCTCAGCTCGCCTCCCACAGTCTAAAACACGTTTAGCAGTTTTGGAACGCCGAATAGTAATTTGTACTGAGGTTCGGGGGCAAGATTAGAGGCTTTTAAGAATATTTACTTAAGCATAAATTTTTCTTAATACCCTGAGACAAAAAGTAAAAATTAAGTAATAACTGGGTAGTGCAAGTTTCCTGAAACACAAGTGCCCGCAGCGAGTAGAAATACTTGGGCCGCACCAGCAACCAGCAGTCAAGTCGGTTCTGCACAAAGGAACCAATAGCACCAGCAATAGTGTCTAAATAAGTATCTGCAGTTGAGTGTTCAGGAGCGATCGCGCATTGTGTAAAGTGAGGCAGAGGGCGTATGATGAAAAGAATCTCCAAAAATAAATTTCAAAAGAATAAAAACCGAGACCAAAAGCAGCCCAATCCTGTAATCTTGGCTTTGGTGCTGACAGGAATTCTGGTATGGGAAATGTATCCGGCGCTAAGACACACCGCTGCGGCTAATGCGGGCGCTCTCAAATCTTCCCTTGCCCAGTTGGAAAGGCAACAGCAGCAAACCGCGCAGCAATTTTCCTCAGCCGCGGTGTCCCAAAAAATCAGCTATTCGGTATTGGCACTTAATACTCTAATTTCCGAACCGGGCAATTTGGCCGAGACGACGCGCCAAAATCCCCCGAACAAATTGCCCGCAACCGTAGCAGCAGCAGTTCGCCAAAACTTGTCGCGCCAAACTGGCATTGCTGCTGACAAGTTGAAAGTAACTGAATCGAGCGGACAAAGTTGGCCGAATACTTGTTTAGGACTCTCGAAAGCGGATGAAATTTGCGGTCAAATGATTGTTGAAGGTTGGCGGGTTGTGGTTTCTGATGGTAGGCAAACTTGGGTTTACCGTACTAATGCTAGGGGAAATATCTTGCGTTTGGAAAAAAAGTTAGCTAGGTAAATGTACCCATGTGAAATGAAATATAAGTTTCCTTTTGGAACAGGCAAGATGCCTGTTCCACAAAGAGTGAATTTTCTTGTGGAAAGTTTCTGGTGGGCTTCTGGGAACAGGCAAGATGCCTGTTCCACAAAGAGTGAATTTTCTTGTGAAAAGTTTCTGGTGAGCTTCTGGGAACAGGCAAGATGCCTGTTCCACAAAGAGTGAGTTTTTTGTGGGTGGTTTCTTGTGGGGTGAGCTTCTGGAAACAGGCAAAATGCCTGTTCCACAAAGAGTGAGTTTTTTTGTGGGTGGTTTCTTGTGGGGTGGGCTTCTAGCCCGCCCCTTGCTTTAATTTGGGAGTTGGTTTCTTTCGATGATGCCGCCACCCAACAGCACATCGCCGTCATACCAAACAGCCGCTTGTCCGGGGGTAATGCTCAACTGCGGTTCGTCAAAAATCAACTTAACTCTTGTACCGCCGACTTTTTCCTCTGCTTGGGATGGTTCCACAGGAATAATTGTAGCGGGGACGGGGTGCGATCGATATCGAATCTGTACCTGAGCCCGAATCGGAGCCATCGGCGCAGCCACAGAAACCCAATTCACTTTCTGGACTGTACATTCAGATTCTACTGCCAACTGTCGATCGCCCACAATTACCCGATTGCCAGCAGCATCAAGTTCAATCACGTACAGCGGTTCCGGTGCAGCAATCCCGAGTCCCTTCCGTTGGCCGATGGTGTAGTGGTGCACGCCGTCATGTTGTCCGAGCACCCGCCCTGACTTGTCCACAATATCACCCTTTTGCGGCGCAATGTACTTATCCAGAAAAGCCCGCATCGAACCGTTACTTTCCACCAAGCACAAATCCTGACTTTCCGGCTTATCAGCAGTTGTCAATCCAAATTCCGCCGCAATTCTGCGAGTTTCTGTCTTGGTAATTTCCCCCAAAGGAAACTCCGTACCCGCCAACAAATCCTGTGTTAAATCATACAGGAAATAAGACTGATCTTTCGCAGGGTCGATCGCCCGCAGCAACTGATAGCGACCTGTAGCAGCATCGTAAGCAATCCGAGCGTAGTGCCCTGTAGCGATTTTTTCAATTCCGAGTTCTTCGCGAGCATACTTGAGCATCGGCCCGAACTTCACAGTTTTATTGCACTGCGAACAAGGCAGAGGTGTAACTCCTGCACTGTAACCCTCCACCAAATAATCGACAATACTTGCCTGAAAGACCTCGCGGCTGTCAACAATGTGGTGGGGCACGCCCAAATCTTCGCAAATTTTAGCTGCATCGACCATTCCCTCAGAGCAGCACTGACCTTTGCCCTTCATCAACCACAGCGTTAAACCCACCACTTCATATCCCTGATGGTGTAAAATTGCGGCTGCTGCGGAACTATCGACCCCGCCGGAGAGGCCTACAACAATCTTGTTCATGGTTGGAGAGAAATTGCTATTTTACTGTTACTTTGTTCGATCGAGCTAATTTATTATACCACAAGTATACTACAACTTGCCACTGCTGCTGTTAGCTGAAATTTTAGCACTAATATGACTATTCAAAAATTTGTTGTCACCGCCGACCAAATGCGGCAAATAGAAACGAGAATTTTTGCTGCTGGAATGCCAGTCGCAGCTTTAATGGAAAAAGTCGCGGGACTGATTGCTAGACGCATTCAGGAGCTTTTGAAAGCGGAAGGAAGTTCGGCAACCGATTATGAAACGGATTTAACGGATAGAAGAAAGAGGGGAGAATGGAAAAAGATTGACAATTCTCAATTGCCAGTTATCGGCGTATTGGTTGGGCCGGGACACAACGGCGGCGATGCTTTGGTTGTTGCCCGCGAATTGCACTTTCAAGGGTTCCAAGTAGTTATTTACTGCCCGTTTTCTAAACTCAAAGAACTCACTAAAAATCACGCTGATTATGCGCGTTCTTTAAATATTCCATTTGTTGATAAAGTTGAACTGCTGAAAAACTGCGATTTGCTCGTAGATGGTTTATTTGGCTTTGGATTAGAACGAGAAATTACTAATCAGACAGCCGCCGCGATTGACGAAATAAATAATTTAAATATCCCCATTTTAAGTATAGACATTGCATCGGGAATTCATACAGATACCGGAGAAGTTTTGGGGACGGCTATCCGGGCTAAACATACATTATGTTTGGGTTTGTGGAAAATGGCATTTCTGCAAGACAGAGCATTAGAATATATCGGCAGTTCCGAATTAATTGATTTTGATATTCCCGCAGCAGATATTGCAGCAATATTGGGCGAAACGCCAGCAATACAACGCATTACAACAGCCTCGGCAACTCAGCATTTGCCGTTACCCCGATCGCCAATTTCGCACAAATACACCAACGGTCACTTACTAATTATTGCAGGTTCCCGCCGCTACAGCGGAGCCGCAATTTTGGCAGCATTGGGAGCAAGAGCAAGCGGCATCGGAATGCTGTCAATTGCTGTTCCTGAGTCGATTAAACCGATTTTGAGCAGTCAGTTGCCAGAGGCATTAGTTATAGGATGTCCCGAAACCCAAAGCGGTGCAATTAGCGAGTTACCAGTAGCAATTGATTTGAGTTCTTATGATGCGATCGCGGCAGGGCCAGGTCTGACATTGGAAGCCGCAATAGCTGTAGAATCTGTACTGGAGAGCGATCGACCTCTGGTTTTAGATGCTGATGGTTTAAATATCCTCGCTCAACTCGGCACAGTCCCGATTTTGTCCGAACGCTCAGCACTGACAATTATCACGCCTCACCCGGGCGAATTCAAGCGTTTATTTCCCGAATTAGCCGATCAAACGGGCGAGGATCGAATTGCCGCAACTCAAGCTGCAGCTCAGCTTTGCGGTGCAGCGGTATTGCTCAAAGGAGCGAGAGTTTGCATAAGTTGGAAGGATGAGGGCGATTCCCTACCGGATAGCTACGCTTCACGTACCATCACCTACCTCAATCCCGAAAGCACCCCAGGCCTCGCCAGAGGCGGCAGCGGCGACGTTCTCACAGGCTTGTTAGGGGGACTGTTAGCAAGTGCGATCGCCCGCAAATCCCCCCCCCAATCAGTTGCAGCAACAGCAGCTTGGTGGCACGCTCAAGCCGGAATCATGGCTGCCAAAGAACGGACGGAATTAGGAGTAGATGCCTTTACTTTGACACAGTATTTAATTCCCACATTGCGAGAATTTTCTTAGTAAACAATCAACATGAGTTGATAGAGTGCGTACCCCGCATCTTTGTATTGGGTAGGTGTCCACCGCGCACCTTACCCCTTGGTTTGTATTGACAACTAAAGTCATCATAAAAATATTACAACTTGCATTCCTTACGACAAACCAACGGGTAACTCAAACCAGTGACACTCACATGAGTGACACTCGAAAAAGTGACTGTGCATCCACAAATTCCACCAGTTATACCTGAAATATCACAGACCAAAACTTAAATATTGAGAGGAACCACATTATGTACACCGAAGAAAGAAGCTTGAACAATGAAACTATGGCTCTTGTCGCCGATACTATTGCTCAATCAACTCTGGCATTTGCTGAAACCGCTGCAATAAACAAACCCACTTTACAAATCGGTTCAACAGGTCAAGCTGTCAAGGAACTACAACAGCTTCTTTATCATTGGGCATATTATTTCGGGCCGATGGACGGTATTTTCGGCGTCCAAGTTCAAAACGCCGTCAAAGGCTATCAACACCGCGTCTTTTTACAAGAAGATGGGATTGTCGGCCCTCTCACTTGGGAAGCACTATACTCTGGTGCACCTGTGAATATGCCGATCGTCATGAAGGGCAGTTCTGGTAATGCTGTTAAAATTGTTCAGAATGTCTTGAAAATCAATGGATACTATTTCGGCTTTATTGACGGATTATTCGGGCCGATGACAGATGTAGCAGTGCGACAATTGCAAATTAGCATGGCTTTACCGCAAGATGGAATTGTCGGCTACAGAACTTGGCACGCCCTCAGCAAGTTACCGCACTAATGACTGGTTGGATTAATATCTATTTCGGTTGTACGAGCGAAATGATTGTTGACTGTTGACTGTTGACGGGCGGGTCGAAAAACTGAATGGTTGAGTGTTGACTGTTGACTCGATTTTATTATTTTGATACAACCAGAAACGATATCACTTTGAGTGATGGCAAAAAATCGGTAGCTCAATTAGGGATTTAGGCTTTGCCTAAGTCCCTAATTCTCGTTAAGGGGAAGACAGCGCGCGGGAAGGGCGATTCCCTGCGGGATAGCTTCGCTTCACGCAAATTCTGTTACCGTTCCCGGCGATGAAAAATATTCTCGACTTTTGCGTGTTTATTTGTTAGTATATCGTAGGAAATTGGGAGTCACTATCCGGTTTATTTCCCTTCTGATTTAGTTTTAAATAGTTGCACTCAGAAAATTACTAGGCCGATACTTACCTAACAAGACTTACGCATGGGGGGCTTATTCCCGGTTTCTACGAAAAATTCCAGATTGAGTAAGGAGAAATCTAGGAATCAACCGGGTTTTTAAGCCAAGCGCACGCAAGTCACGAACTAGCCTTTAATGAACTTTTCTAATTTGTGAGCCATCTTCTCGACAATTCCCTCTGAAGTATATGCGGTCGATGATTCAGCTTCAATACGCTTAACCACATCCTCTGAAAGATTCAGCAACTGCACTAATTTTTGATAAGCTGCGGCTTCTTCAGCGTTAATTTTTGGTTCATCGGGAGTGCGAGAACTAGAAGAAATCACTTCATAGCCGAGTTGCAGGACTAATTCCCTTTCATCTTGAGTTTCTAGTTGACCGATCAACTCATCAAGGGGAATATTTTGCATGATGTAATCCCGCAGTTCTTGTTGCATTTGTTGTCCGTCGGTATCTGGGGCAAACAAACGACAAAAGCGATCGAGCATTAAATTAACTTCTTCTGTGGCGAGTTCGCCGTCAGCCCAGGCCATAGAAGCAACAATTCTCAGCAGATTCATCTGGCGGGGCGTAATTGATGGAGGAGGTGGGGTTTGCATAATCAAAGTTGGTAAATGGGAATTGGGAATTGGTAAATGGGAATTGGGAATTGGGAATTGAGCTTGATTCCTTTTGGTCTTTTCTTTCCCCTTTCCCGTTCCCCTTCATTTATGTCACAGTTTCGATAGAGGAACTCCCAGCCATCCAGTAAAGTTTTGTTTCTGAATAGCGGTGGGCTGTTCCACGGGCACGATCAAGTAGCGGCCAGGGCGGGGCGGCGCGAGAGTCACGCGACAAGTCCGCAGTTCGTCTTGATGAAAAACCGTCACCTCTATTGTGTCCCCCGGCTGATAATCTTTAAGCCTCTCACCCGCTTGTTCTGAATTGACCCGAAAACCTTCGATCGCCAGCAACTCGTCCCCAGCGTCAATTCCCGCCAATTGTGCCGGAGAGCCTATTTCGACAAATTTAACCATTTCCCGCGCGTTTTCGGCTCCCAACGTCCAACCGATGCGAGGTGTTTGGTCAATTTCATCTACCCAAATTTGCAGCCCGAAAGGTTCCAGATACTTGTTGTAAGGCAACTCTTCTGTGCCGTCAATATAGCGCGCGAAAAAGTCGCTCAAATCGATGCCGGCGACCGACTCGATCGCACTTTGCAACTCTTCGGGAGTAAAGCCTATTTCTGCGGGCAGCGAATGAGAATTTAACTCTCCGTTTGATGTCAAATGCGCCGACTTGCCGTCTGTTTCCGACTTCAGGTCAAAATCGCCATTTTCAGTCGAATTAGCATTCCCAAACTGCTGCCACATCAAACGCATCACATCGTCGAGCGATCGCTCATTGCCATGTCTAGCTCGAATCAACAAATCGAGCAAAAACGAAACAACTTCCCCTTTCAAATAATAGGAAATCTGCGAATTATCGCTGTTAGCATCCCGGCGATAAAGTTTAATCCAAGCATCCCAGCTCGACTCGCTCGCAGGCTGTACATTCCGCCCCGGAGTCGTCTGCAAGCGAGTGATTTCCTTAGCCAAATTTTGGAAATAACCTTTGACGCCGTAGATACCAGCTCGAAAAGGAATCACCAAATCGTAATAACTGGTAGTGCCTTCAGAGAACCATAAAGAAGGAGTGTAGTTCTCTTGTTCGTAGTCAAATACTTCGAGAGCTTTCGGTCGAATGCGCTTGACATTCCACAGGTGAAAAAACTCGTGAGCTACCAACTGAATAAAGCGTTCATACTTTTCCTTAGCCCGAAAACTAAAACGCGGATAGTTGAGAGTGCAGCTCTCCTTGTGTTCCAAACCACCAAAACCAGAGCCAGACAAATGCAGGAAAAACACATAGCGTTCGTAAGGCAAACCGCCGAACATTTTTGCCTCGACTTCGATAACTTTTTGGATGTCTCGAATCGCCCGATCGGGTTCTAAATTGCCTTTTCCCCAAACAACTAGCTGGTGGGGTTTTCCCATCACTTCAAACTCGTACACTTCGTGATAGCCAATCTCAAAAGGACTGTCTACGAGAGTGTCAAAATCCGCAGCAGCGAAAGTAAGATTTTGGCCAGAAACAGGCGGCAAAGTAGTAACAGTGCGCCATTGGGGCTGAGGCGGCACAACGGTCACGGTGTAGCAGTGGCGCTCAAAACCGGGCAAGAAAAAGCACAAAGCCGCTGGATTGAAATAACCGTGAGTCGAGTCTAAATGATTGGTTCGCACTGTCAGTTCGTTGGCAAAAATGCGGTAGCGAACCGTGATATCTGAAACCGAATTTGTATCGATTTGCCAGTGATTTTTGCTTTTCTTGCGCCAAGGTAAAGCTCGATCGCCCGATAGCGATCGAAAATCTTGCAGGTGGCGGGCGTACTCTCGAACCAAGTAAGAACCGGGAGTCCAGACAGGCATTTTTAAATCCAGAACCGGCTCCAACCAACCTTGCACGCGCAAAGTCACTTCAAACAGGTGGGATTCAGGATTGGGCATTGCCACCGAATATTGAATTGTCGGTGGTGTTAGTTGCCGATTCAGGTTGCCGGCAGCGGACGAGGTATCCTCATAAGTGACATCAATCATTGACTTGCCAAATTCATCAAGTGCTTGAGGTTGATCAAATGGATAGTTTGGCGGTCGGGATCGATTTTGAGCCAGCCTTTACTATCGAGTTTTTCCATAATTTTGCTGGTTTCATCTAGGGTGATATCTGTGACATCCGCTAAGTCTTCATAGGGGATATTGAAGATATCTTTGCCCTCAGCAGTTTTCTGACCGTAGTTTTCTGCCAGCTCAACTAAAGTATTTGCTAGTTTAACCGCTGGCTGGCGGTTTCGGAGTTGAGAGCGGAGATTGGTTTGGCGGAGCCGCCGCACCATCAGTTGCAGCATCCGGTGGTGCAATTGCGGGTCTTTAAACAGGGTTTGGATAAATCGCTGAGCCGTGACGCTGAGCAGCCGCACGGGCGATAGAGCAAGTACGTCATTCGATCGAGGGGATTCGTCAAGAATGGCCATTTCGCCGAAGAATGCACCCCGTCCTAAAATAGCCATTGATACAGCTCGATCGTTTGACAAGCGGCGGACTTTTACCCAGCCAGACACGACAAAGTAAATCGCGTTGCCCCAAGAATCCTCCATCACCACAGCTCGGCCCGGGGGATACTCATGCTTGACGGCATTTGATAGCAGCCCTCCCAAGGTTTCTGGGTTAGCACCCTTAAATAGAGGGAATAGCTCACTGAAAGCTTCTGTCTTCATGCAAACTCGCGGAGGTGGGAAATATGATTAGGCGACACCCAACAGCTAGGGAACGATCGATGTTTGGGAACACAAACAATCCGTTGCTCCTTTAATTGATGATAAGGGTGCAGAGGCCCGGTTCACGTAAAATTGACAGATTCTTTAATCGTAAACGGGTTTACAAGCCTGCCACTGCCTGTTGAACTTTGCCCAACAGAGGTTCTATGTATTCCGGCCAGCCGATCGCGATTGACTGGGTGTGCGCCAGAGTCTCCGGTTCGATCGCATCTGCCGTCCACCTCAGCGGTTGACCTTGCAAATCGCAACAAACTAATCCGGCTGCTTTTGCTAGAGCCAGAGGGCCGGCGGTATCCCACACTTTAACTCTGCCGTTGAGATACAGGTACAAACCGGCTCGACCGAAGATGACTTCCATCACTTTTAAACCAAAGCTGCCCAGCGAGTAAAATTCGGCTCCGGGGATGCTTTGGGCGATCGCCCGGGCGTAGTTTTTCTGGTCTTTGTCTCCGAGAATAATTTTACAATTTTCCGCTGTCGGGGCAGGGGGTTTGCACAGCGCGATCGGCTGTGGCGCTTCGGTTCCCACACTTTGGAACAATCCCCAATCTTTGCCGCCAAAATACATTTGGTCAAAAGCCGGGGCGTAGAGCCAGCCGGCCACCGGTTCCTCCTCAAGCAGCAGCCCCACCATCGAAGCGTAGTGCAGTTTTCCCCGAATAAATTCTTCAGTCCCGTCGAGGGGATCGATGCACCAGAGACGCTGGTAATTAGCCCCGTAAGCTGCTCTGGAGGCGGCATTTTCCTCGGTGATCGTGCCGTCTTCAGGAAACAAAGCGCTAAATGCTGCCGATAGTTGTCCGTCTAAGTAGCGATCGATACTCGTCACGTAGTCGTTGGGCCCTTTCTCGGAAACTTCAAAAGGTTGGGCTGCTAGCTTGTAAGCTTCTTGACCGCACTCGCGTAGGGTGTAGCGAATTTTTTGATCTTGCTCTGGAGAAATATACATGAGGTTAAACATAAATTTTTTAGCTAACTTCAGCATAAAAGCTTAAGTCATTGGAATCGATCGGCGCGTTTCACTGTTTCTGACTCACTCGTACAGGATTTGCGCGCAGGTGCCGAGAAACCGGGTTTCTTAACCATCTGGGCTGTTGCTATACAAGCGCCAGACAAGATTCGTGGAACTCAAAAAAATTTTAGACACTAAGCAGATACTAAGCTGTCCCGTATCTAAATTGGGTAGTGCCCTGAAGGAAAGGGTCAAGATAATAAAACCGAATTCAAAGAAAAGTAGGCATTTGGAGTTTTCAGTTGACAGTTGACAGATGACAGTTGACAGTTGACAGTTGACAGATGAGTGCGACCTCTACCTAGAAGGAAGAGGATTGGAGTAATGAATAGTTTTCTTTTAATTTATCCCGATCAGGGAGAGGCTTTAAACCAATTCTTTCTGGTAAATTAGAATTATAATGATGGACAAAGTGCCAAATAGCAGCAATATGATTTTCCAATTTTTTAGAGAAGGATAAGCTCTTTCTCACTAACCTAGATACTCGTTGTCGAATGGTGCAGTTGAAGCGCTCGATCTAGCTAGTACAACCACTATCTTTGTCTACACTGCGATGACGTTTACGCTTACAATACAGAATCGTAGGCACTCCAATGGTCGGTATAAATTACTGCCGATTGACGGTAAACTGGTGGCATTGAATTCCATAAGGCACTCTTCTGATACCGCGCTACGATCTCCAATGTGTACACCAACAATTTCCCTAGTCTGGGCATCCAATGCAAGCCATACCCACTGCTGATTTCCTTTGTTATCAACAAACGACCATAACTCATCCATCTTTCCGGTCAAGCGCTTTTTTGGCTTGGGACTCACCTCCACTTGCTTCTTTTCAACAACAGCCTGGGCGTTTACTTAGCGCTGCACCGTATCTTCTGATACTTGCAGTACCCGAGCAATCCCAGCCTGAGAAATACGTTCAAGTAGCATCCGTGACATTAACTCCTGTTGTTCTGAGGTAATAGCTTTCCATGCTGGATTAAAAACAAATTGACCGAAAAGCGAGACGCAAGCCCCTGGCTTTAGACACGGGGAAAAGTCGGCAGCGGTTTCAACCGCCTTCTTTTCCTCGTTCAAGTGAGTCACGGTTGTAACATATCTATTTGTATCAATAGCTATTCTAATGCTAAAATAGTTTCATGAAACAACGATACAAATATCGCATATATCCAACTCCTCCGCAAGTTCACAATCTTGCTAAATTGTTTGGCTGTTGCCGTGTTGTGTGGAATGATTCACTAGCATTATGCAATTCATCTGAAAAACTACCGAGTAACGGAGACTTGCAAAAGACTTTCATTACTCAAGCTAAGAAGTCGGAAGAACGGGAATGGCTAGCAGAAGTTTCAAACATCCCTCTTCAGCAATCAATTGCCGATTTAGGGGTAGCTTGGAAGAACTACTTTGATTCATTCAAGGGCAAGCGAAAAGGTCGGAAAGTTAGCCGTCCCAAGTTCAAAAAGCGTAATAGCAGACAGTCGGCACGATTCAGGATAGGAGGTTTCTCGATTAAACACGGGAAAATTTATCTTACTAAAATTGTGCTAATTAGGGCTTGCTGAATAAGTTCGAAAAAATCGCGTAGGCGAAGCCAGCCGCAGGCATCGCACTTGATGGGCAATTCAA
>NZ_JAUBRH010000105.1:0-12389 GCF_036701775.1 Microcoleus sp. N9_A2
TGTTGACTGCTGCCTAATTTTATTTTTTGATTTTGGGGGTGGTTTTTCGTCTTCTTTATACCCCCTGAACGCTTACGTTTGAAAAGAATCGAGATAGCGGGGAATGCCCGGAAAATCCAGATTTTGCAAAACTTTAATTTCTTGTTCGTAAGCTTCGTATTCTGCCCAGCTAGCACCTAATTGGGCAAATTGAAATTGCTTAATTACAACGGATTTTTTTGTGTTAATTTTTGTGCCAAGATAGGTGACGCGGCCGCCCAAACTGTTGTATCCGAGTTCGCGACTTATTTGATAGCCATGTTTGGAAAAGTCTGGAAAAGCGTTCATAGGTAATTACTATGGTTGGTAGTAAGGACTAAAGTCCTGAAGCCGTTATCTTATAAGGACTAAAGTCCTTACTACGAACGAAACGATCGCTCTTACAAACATAACTTTTTTGAAAAAAGGCGGCAAGTGCGGTATGATGTGACTTCGCGATCGGTTCTAGCGAGGAGCAGCCGCTAGAGGAAACGGGGAAAGTTCGGTGCAAGTCCGGCGCTGTCCCGCAACTGTAATGAAACCGTTGTGGTTTCTCAAGTCAGAATGCCCGCCGATATCTAACTCACTTTTGAACGCATCTGCGAGGTACGGATGATGGATGGAATTAACACGGCTGTACGCACAAAGCACAGTCTGTTTGTTTGCACTGCTTGCGCTAGTGTTTGGAAAAACGGCAAGCGCGAAGGTAAAAGCGGCGGTCAACAATTTATGGAAGACTTATCGAAACTCGCTAAAGATTGGGAGTTTTCTGATAAGTTTGAGATTCAAGAGGTTGAGTGCATGAGTGCTTGCAGTCACTCTTGTGCGGTGTCTTTTGCTGCTGTTGGAAAGTACACTTATCTGTTTGGCGATTTACCAGCAAATGAGTCGGAAAGCGTCGAGGCGGTACTCGAATGCGCGGGTCAATACTATGCCAAACCGGACGGTTTGTTGCCGTGGTCTGAGCGTCCTCCAGCTCTGAAAAAAGGCGTTTTAGCCAAGATTCCACCACTACCAAATTAGATAGGTTTGTAGTAAGGACTTTAGTTTTTTTCCTTTCGTTCCTAGGAAGAGCCTGGTAACGCATACCCAGAGGAAGAGCCTCGTATTAAAAGCGCTCCTTTATTCCAGCGAGGCAGAGCCTCTAGATTAGCATTCCCAGGCAGAGCCTGGGAACGAGATGTCCCATCACCAAATAAGCACAAAATTATCAATGCACAAAATTCCTGTTACTGTCATCACTGGTTTTCTTGGTAGCGGCAAAACTACCTTAATTCGCCACTTATTGCAAAATAATCAAGGTCGCCGCATTGCTGTTCTGGTTAACGAATTTGGCGAAATCGGAATTGACGGAGAACTGCTGCGCGATTGCCAAGTTTGCGACGAAGAAGAAAATGTCAGCAGCAATATTGTAGAACTAACAAATGGTTGTCTTTGCTGCACTGTTCAAGAGGAATTCTTGCCGACTATGCAGGAATTGTTGAAGCGCAGAGAACAAATTGATTGTATTTTAATTGAGACTTCGGGCCTCGCACTTCCTAAACCTTTAATTCAAGCTTTTCGCTGGCCGGAAATTCGCACCGGTGCTACAGTAGACGGTGTTGTTGCTGTTGTCGATTGCGAAGCTATTGCTAGCGGTAGTTTTGTCGGTGATATCGATGCTTTGATGGCACAGCGACAAGCTGATGATAGTTTAGATCACGAAACTCCGATCGAGGAATTGTTTGAAGACCAGTTAGCCTGTGCCGATATGGTACTTTTAACGAAGGTCGATCGCGTAAACGAAGAAACTCAACAGAAAGTTCAAACCTGGTTGCAGCAAGAGTTGCGTCCGAGTGTGAAAATTGTGCCTTGCAAGGGTGGCGAAATTAACCCTGATGTGCTAATGGGATTTAATGCGGCGGTTGAGGATGATTTGGAGTCTCGTCCGAGTCACCACGACACGGAAGAGGAACATGAACACGATGATGATATTAACTCGACTTTCTTTATTGCCGATCGCGAGTTTGAACCTGAAGCTTTGGTGAAAAAACTGCAATCCTTGATGCAGCAGGAGGAAATCTATCGGATTAAAGGGTTTGTGGCGGTTCCCAAGAAACCGATGAGGATGGTGTTGCAAGGTGTCGGGGAGCGCATAGAATATTTTTACGATCGTCCTTGGCAACCTTCCGAACTCCGCCAAACCAAATTAGTGCTGATCGGTCGAGAGTTAGAGCGCGATCGAATTGCAGCTATGATTAACAATTAATTGTCATCTGAGAGGGGCGGGTCGATCGATATTTTGAATTGCAGCAAATATTATTGGTAAAACTCGCCCCTACAAGCTCTCACGGACAATTTATTAACATTATTTAATATTGTGGGCGCTGCCAGCAGGTCTGGTGTAGAATAGCGATAATGGTTATCATTGTACAATAATCGAGGTAAAGTATGGTGACTGCTGGGGCGATCGAATCAGTTCCTGTTACCGTTCTCACAGGCTATTTAGGTGCAGGCAAAACCACGCTGCTCAACCGCATTTTAACACAGGAACACGGCAAAAAAGTTGCAGTCATCGTCAACGAATTCGGCGAAGTAGGCATCGACAACCAACTGATAATTGATGCCGATGAAGAAATTTTCGAGATGAACAACGGCTGCATTTGCTGTACCGTCCGAGGCGATTTAATTCGGATTATCGGTAACTTAATGAAGCGGCGCGACAAATTCGATCACATAGTCATCGAAACCACTGGTTTAGCCGACCCAGCACCCGTAATTCAAACATTTTTTGTAGACGAAGATATGCGGGACAAATTGCTGCTAGACGCAGTTGTCACCGTAGTCGATGCCAAGCACATCTGGCAGCACTGGGACGCAGACGAAGCTCAAGAACAAATTGCTTTTGCTGATGTAGTTTTGCTCAACAAAACAGATTTAGTGAGTGAGGAAGAATTGGCAGAATTAGAAAAGCGAATTCGCGCCATGAATGCAATGGCAAAAATTCACCGAACCCGCAATGCTGAATTACAAATGGATGCTTTGTTGGGCGTTAAAGCATTTGATTTGAACCGCGCATTAGACATCGAACCCGACTTTTTGGGCGAGCACACTCACGAACACGACGAAACAGTTACCTCCGTAGCAATAGTAGAATCCGGCGCTATTGACCGCAACAAATTCAGCGATTGGATGGAGGAATTGTTGCGGACTCAAGGGCCAAATATCTTTCGGACAAAAGGAATTTTGAATGTCGCCGGAGACAACCAGCGATTTGTTTTCCAAGGAGTACACATGGTGTTCGATGGCCGGCCGGATAGGCCTTGGAAAGCCACCGAAACTCCGAAAAATGAACTCGTATTCATCGGCCGTAACTTAAACGAAAATCAATTGCGAGAGGATTTCCGTCGGTGTCTAGTTTAAAAAGTAGCGAACAAACCCTGGAATTTCACGCCAAAGCAATGCTGTCTGACTACGTAACTGCTGTTACTTGGTCGCCGGATGGTACAAGTTTAGCAGTCTGTTCTGCTGCGGGGGAAGTGATGCTGGCGGAAGTAGGGGAAGTTAATGAATTGTCCTTGCAAACACTACAAAGTGCCACGGGTAAGTCAGCCGATTGTTTGTCTTTTTCCCGCGACAGTCAATTCCTAGCTGCTGGCGGACAAGATGGAAAAGTGCGAATTTGGCGCGTTAATTCTGGGGAATTAATTGCTGATTTGGATAACCAGCGTGTCTGGGTTGATAAGTTAGCTTGGAGTCCCAACTGCAACCAGTTAGCTTTCAGTATGGGCCGCTACGTTCAAGTCTGGAATGCTGAGGATAATGTTGTTGAAGTAACGCTGAATTTCGAGTCATCATCTATCCTCGATTTAGCATGGCATCCGATGGTTCAATATCTGGCAGTTAGCGGCTATCAAGGCGTCAAAGTTTGGCATGGCGAAGACTGGGACGAAGACCCGGAAATTTTATCAGTACCCTCTGCAACCGGTGCAATTGCTTGGTCGCCACAAGGAGAATATTTAGCTTGTGGCAATATGGACAATACTCTCATTGTTAATGAATGGGGAAATTTTGAACCGTGGGTAATGCAGGGTTTTCCGGGGAAAGTTCGGGAGTTAGCTTGGTCGGATAAAACTAATTCTTTGGGTGCACCTTTGTTAGCTGCTTCGAGCTCTCAAGGCATTTCCGTCTGGGAAAGAGACGCTGATGAAAGTGTCGGTTGGGATTCTTGGGCGTTAGAGGTGCATGAAAATGTGGTAAATGCGATCGCCTTTCAACCTAACACATTTTTATTAGCTTCCGCCGCTGCTGACGGTCAAGTTTGTTTGTGGGAGGAAGCAGCACAATTGCTGCAAATTCTAGAAGGTGCAGAGGGCGGTTTTTCCTGTCTCGCATGGCATCCCGATGGTCAATTTCTGGCGGCCTGCGGCTGTGGTGGCGAATTGCTGGTTTGGTCGAAATCTATGCGAGGCAAGGGGTTCGGGCGGCGCTAAGTTCCATGACGGCCGATCGCACCGGTGCTGCAAAGATGTAGACAATTGAAAACTTGCACTTTACTGAAGGCTAGATTAATATAACATTTTAGTGGCTGCATTATCCTTAAGGGCGATCGACAATTATGACCCAACAGCAATTTCTCGAACAAATCAACACGATTCTTGACCAAAACCACCTGCTGAAACACCCGTTCTACCAAATGTGGAACGAAGGTAAACTCGACCTCGCAATACTGCAAGAGTACGCCAAAGAATACTATCTGCAAGTCCACAACTTCCCCACCTATGTCAGCGCTACGCACGCCGCCTGTGACGACATCAAAATTCGTCAAATGCTCCTCGAAAACCTGATAGAAGAAGAGAGAGGCGCTGCTAATCACCCTGAACTGTGGCTGCGCTTTGCCGAAGGTTTGGGTTTAGACAGAAATGCAGTTATCGATCACGAACACTTAGAAAAAACCAGCGAATCCGTTCGCATTCTCAAAGACTTAGCGCGCAGCGAATCACCCGTCAAAGGTTTAGCAGCCCTTTACGCTTACGAAGCGCAAATCCCCGAAGTTTCTACAACCAAAATCGCTGGTTTGAAGGAATTTTACGGCATCGATTCCGAAGCTGCTTTGTCTTTCTTTAAAGTCCACGAAAAAGCCGACGAGTTCCACTCGGAAGCTACCCGCGAAGCGCTGTTAGAGCTTTGCCAAACTGAAGAAGCAAAACAGGAAGCGCTGTTAGCCACCGAGAAAGCAACTTTGGCTATCAACTTACTGCTTGATGGGGTTTATGAAACCTATTGTCAAGCTAAGTGCATCTAGTTAAGTTAAGGGCAGGTTTTGTACATAAATTATCTGTGAATACAAAAGTTTATTAGCTAAACCTGCCCCTACCAATGAACGAATAATTTGTAGGGGCGGGTTTAGCCAAGGATTTTGACACTCGCCAACAATCTCGGTACAAAACCCGCCCTCCCTCACTCCCTCACAGCCCCTACCAATGATTAATTGTGCGTATAGTTAGGTAGAAAAAACGCATAATTTGTAGGGCGGGTTTAGCCAAGGATTTTGACACTCGCCAACAATCTCAGAACAAAACCCGCCCTCCCTCACCAACAATCTCGGTACTCACTCTCCTTTCTTTCTAGTCAAAATTCCTTGACTGGGACTGAACAGCAAAGCTACTAAAAATAATCCAAAAACAACCAACACAATTGCCGCACCCGACGGCATATTCCAATAATAGCTGAGATACATCCCCGTCACACTAGCTGTAATTCCAATAATTGCTGCCCATCCCATCATTAAATGCAGCTCTTTTACCAACAAATATGCCGTAATTCCCGGCCCGATTAACAGCGAAATTACTAACAGCGCCCCCACAGTTTGCAAACTCGCAACAATCGTCAGCGTAATCGCCGAAATCATCCCCAAATAAATCCAGTTTACAGGCAAACCGCAGGCTTGCGCGCCCAACGGGTCAAAAGTATAGAATAGCAGTTCTTTGTAAAAGAGTTTAACCGCGACCAAAATAATCACAGTTATGACAAAAGTCTGCTGCACATCAGTCGGTGCAACTGACAAGATATTGCCGAATAAAAACCCATCTAAGTCTAATTTTGTAGTCCGCAAAAGGCTAATCAGCGTGACGCTAATTGCTAAAAATGTAGACAAAATTAATGCCATAATTGCATCAATTTTAAGGCGCGATTGCGATTGAATCCACGCCATAATTACCGCGCTGATAATTCCTGATATAAAGGCGCCGAGCGAAATATTGAAACCTAAAGAAAAAGCCACCGGCAATCCTGCTAATACTGAATGGGCTATCATGTCAACCATCATTCCCATTTGCTGTACAATTAAGTAGGAGCCAACCACGGCGCAGAGAATTCCTAGCAAAATGCCGACGGCGATCGCATTTCGCATGAACTCGAATTGTAGTGGCTCAATTAGTAGGTTTAACATTTATAGAAGAAGGAAGTTCGGCAATGAGCAATGTACGGGATTTAACGGATGTTCGGCAACGGATTTAGCTGTTGTGTCGCCATTGAAAAATTATCAAGGGAAATCGACAATTTCGTAGCGACGCACCCTACGGTGAGAATAATCCCATTTTGCTTAGGCTGAAACTAAACTTAAATCGTATCCATAGGCTTTTTGAATATTGGCGGCGGTGAGAACTTCTCGGCTGGAACCAACGGCAATTAAATGCTTATTTAACAACAATAAATTGTCGTATTTTTTTAAAGTTTCGCCTAAATCGTGACTAATTACTAGCAATGTTTTATTTTCGGCTTTGAGTTCGGCAAAAATATCGAATATAATCTCTTCTGTTGCTTTGTCGATCGCACTAAAGGGCTCGTCGAAGAAGAATAAATCGGCTTGTTGGGCGATCGACCTTGCTAAGAAAATCCGCTGCTGCTGTCCGCCGGAGAGTTCGCCAATTTGCCGATCGCGCAAATCCCACATTCCCACCCGCAGCAAAGCCGCTTTGACCAATTCTTGGGACTGCTTCGAGGGTGATCGAAACCAACCAGTCTGGACAGTCCGCGCCATCATCACCGCGTTTTGCACAGTAATCGGATAATCCCAGTCAATTTGTGATCGCTGCGGCACATAGGCCACCCGCGACAACTGTTCCTTCAACAACCGCCCCTGATATTTTACCAAACCCCGACACGCCGGAATCAATCCCAGCATCGCTTTCACCATCGTGCTTTTCCCCGCGCCGTTGGGGCCGAATACACCGGTTAATTGTCCGGGTTCTAACTGGAAATTCACGCTGTTAAGGGCCGAAATTCCTCGATAATTCACAGCCAAGTCTTGCACTTCTAACATAATTCCCGATTTTGAGAACGATTCTTGTTCGTAGCTACTACAATAGGATAACTCGAAAAAGCAATAACGATTATCGTTCCAAAGGTGAAATGTTAAAAAAATTGTCTGGAAAAACTGGCAGATTTTGCAGTACGGCTGTTTTGGCGATCGGTTTCGGACTGGTTGGGTGCACTTCCGCCCCCAAACCCAGCAATTCCACGCCCCAGAGTCCCAGCGCCACTCAAACTCAAGTGAGTCCCGTGGCTAACTTACCGAAAGTCGTCGCCACGACTGGTGTGATCTGCGATATTACTAAGGAAATTGCTGAAAGCTCGATCGACACCACCTGTCTAATCAAGCCCGGAGAAGACCCCCACGCCTACCAAACCAAGCCGGAAGACAGTAAAGCGATTGAAACAGCAAATTTGATTTTATACGCCGGCTACGACCACGAACCCAGCATCATTAAATTAATTAAATCCAGCAGTAATTCCGCACCCAAAATCGCCGTACACGAACTCGCCGTTCCCAAACCTCTAATGGGCGAACACGAACACGGCGAAGAGAAAGCGGAAGACAAACCCCATGCAGCAGGCGAAAAAGTTCCTGATCCTCACGTTTGGCACAACGCTCAAAATGGTGTATGGATGGTAGAAACAATTCGCGACGAATTGATCAAAGTTGCTCCAACTAATGCTCAACTCTATACCACAAATGCCACGAAATCAACCAATGATTTAGCAAAAATAGATAATTGGATCAAAGCACAAATAGCGACAATTCCTGCGGATAAACGCAAATTAGTCACAACTCACGATGCACTGAGTTACTATGCCGATGCTTACGGTTTAGATGTTGCTGGAGCTTTGCAGGGAGTCACAACAGAAGAACAGCCCACAGCCGCCAGAATTGCCGAATTGTCATCACAAATTAAGACTGCAGGAGTGCCGACAATTTTTGCCGAAACTACAACTAATCCGAAGTTGATGGAGACTGTGGCGAGGGAGGCAAATGTCGAAATTTCCGACAAGGAACTTTATAGCGACGAGTTGGGCGGCCCGGGTACGGGCGCTGATACATATCAGGGAATGCTGAAAACTAATACTTGCGCGATTACTTCAGGCCTCGGCGGAAATTGTACTCCGTTTGCAGGAGAAGCAACACCAACTCCGAAACCATAGAAAAAGTCGGCGGTTGAAACTGCGGCTAGACAAACAAAAACCGCCTCCGCGGTTTGAAGACAGGGCGGTTAAAATTATATTATTTTCTTCAGTCCGCGTCGGCGGACTTCGTTTTTATAGGCGCGGTTTCAACCGCCGTCTTATCTACGTTTGGCTGCGATGACTTTAAGGTGAATTTTCCTCCTCGGTACTGGGGGGTTTTTGGCCAATTCCCAATTGCTTCTTAGAGGATTTTAAGTCTTTCCAAAGCATCTTAATATCTTTATAGGCTTTCTCAGCGCTAATTTTCCCCCCAGTTTCCAGCGAGCAAATATAAGTTATTTTTTGAGCAAACTCCTGCAAGTTGGCATTAAACGCCAAGTTTTCTGGCGTGAAATCACCGTAGTAGCGATTGCGAGGATGTAAAAAATCTTCCCGCTCTTTCATTGCCCCCTCCTAATTAAACTTTTGGTATTCAACTTTTGGTTTGGTCTCTGCTGTAAATAGCACTATTTGTACTCAGTATCGCGGCGCTAACTTGCTTCTATTGTATTGCGTAAGTAGCAATTGTGCTTTTTCGCTTTGTATTTAGTCTATTAATGCAGTCTTAACCTTAAGTTAGCTTTATTTTAACTTTTCTTTAACCTAAAAGCAAAAAAATTGGGAAATGCGCGGTTCGCATCTCCCTTTAGATATATTTTGCAGTTGGTGATTAACCTTTTCTGAAGCCGAATGTTTATTTGTGGCACTCGCAGCCGGCGTGGCCGCAGCCTTGGCCGTTGGGGTGGCCCTCAGCGCAAGCACTGGAACAGTATGTTTTGCCGTCTTTTTCAATGGCTGCACTGACGTTGACAACGCACGAGCATGAAGGACAGGCACATTTGGTTTGGGTGGCGGTAGTCATTTTAGATTCTCCTGGTGGGGTTGTTTGTCTATACTAATATCTGAACATATATTCAGATGTATGTCAAGGGAATGTAAAAGTTTTGTTACAAAAGGTTTGTCGATCGCACTAAAATGAAAATGAGAATTAAAACTAGCCGGGAAAAGATGTCACCTAACTCTGCTGTTAATGGAGCGATAAGTCAGTCTCACGAACAAAACGATACACCAACGTGCGAGCCATCGCACCTAGTTGACTGTTTGCGGGCCGGGGACATCCAAACACAAGTTCTCAACACCGCAAAAGCCCAGCGGATGGCAGAGTTTTTCAGTCTTTTGGGAGATGCGAACCGCCTGCGGCTGCTGTCTGTTTTGGCCAAACAAGAACTGTGCGTGTGTGACTTGGCTGCAGCGTTGAGTATGAGCGAGTCAGCAGTATCGCATCAGTTGCGGGCATTGCGGGCGATGCGGTTGGTAAGTTACCGCAAGGTTGGGAGACAAGTTTTTTATAGTTTACTTGATCGCCACGTTTTGGAACTTTACCAAGCAGTCGCCGAACACTTAGACGAAGAATAATCTTTTGGGCATTGGGCATTGGTAATGGATTTAAAATTTTGTAGGGGCTGGTTTTACCAATAATCTCGGCCTAAGACCAATAATCTCGTAAACCCGCCCCCACCCAACTAGATATTAATCTTGGACGGTGTGGCCCGTAGCAACAACCGCCTGTGAAATTGACTCTTCAGAAGCTTGAGCTTCTACTGTAACAGTCTTAGCTGCGACATCCACATTCACAGTAGCATCGGAGTCAACAGTTTTGATGGCTTTGGTAATTGTATCAGCGCAGCCAGAGCAAACGATCGAGGGAACGTTAAGTAGTATTGCCATAATTCAGCAAAATTTCGTAGATGACAGTATTATTTTTTATTTTAATCTAAATTCGTGAAACACGCCCTTTTCACGATTTCGGCAGGGGTTTAAACCCCTGCCTAAAAGCTCAAGTCGGTTTTAACCGACTTGAGAGTTTGACGTTAAAAGTTATAGATTATTTCCTACCAATATCACTTCAAACTTAATACCTGTGAAGGCACATTAATATCGGGTATGCGGCGCCCAACGGCGGCGGCTACAGGCCGCAAACTCGCAACTAAATCTACCATATCTGGTAAAGAAAGAGCTTGCCGCGCGTCAGAAACCGATTTTTCGGGTTGCGGGTGACACTCAATAATTAATCCGTCTGCACCGCAAGCAACCGCTGCTTTGGCTAGTGGTGCGACTAATTCTCGCTTGCCGACGGCGTGAGAAGGGTCTACAATTACTGGCAAATGAGTTAACTGTTTCAGCGCTACGACTGCACCTAAATCTAATACGTTTCGCGTGTAATTGTCGAAGCTGCGGATGCCTCTTTCGCAGAGAACTACATGAGGATTTCCGTGGCTGAGAATGTATTCGGCGGCCATCACAAATTCTTCGATTGTGGCTGACAAGCCGCGTTTTAGTAGGACTGGTTTTCCGGCTTGACCGATCGCCTTTAGTAACTCGAAGTTTTGCATATTGCGGCTACCTACTTGCAGCATATCAGCATAGGTGACAACTGGCTCGATTTGGGCGATCGACATTACCTCTGTCACGACGGGTAAACTGTAACGCCGGCTGACATCGGCTAAAATTTCGAGTCCCTCAATTCCCATGCCTTGGAAAGAATAGGGAGATGTGCGAGGTTTGTAGACTCCGCCTCGCAAAGCTTGCACTGATGCGGCGGATAGTTGGCGGGCGACTGTTTCCATTTGTTGGGAACTTTCGACGGTACAGGGGCCCCCGATGATTAATAATTCTGTGCCGCCGACTGAGACTGTTTCTGAGAGTTTGACAATTGTTTGGTGTTCGGGATGAGATTTGGTTACGAGTTTGGCTTCTAACATGAGGGTATTTTCCTGGAAATTTAAGTGGGTGGTTGACAACAAAAAACCCGGAACTTTTAAGGAGTTCCGGGTTGGTGCGAAAAGACAGCGCGACAATTTACCCAGAACTTTTGTTGGGCCAAAAATAGAAGCTGTCGTACCAGTTACTGAATAATGTCATTGCTGTTTTCGCTTGTAGTCGATTGGTTGTTGGGAAAAGAACTAGAAAAAACAAAACCGCAGGTGTTAATCTGCGGTTCGCCCGGATGTTCACAGTGAATTGCAAATTCACTCCGGGCGAACTTTGCTGTACCAAAAATAAAAATAGCTGTTGGCTGTGAACTTGGCTGTGAACATGAGTGAAGTGCTGCGATTTGTGGATTAAACACAATACTATTTGACAAGCTAGCACAAGAAGATTTGGATGTCAAGCTATTTTTTGTCAAATGTAGGGAAACGGCAATGGCGTTTAACTCGGCGCGGTTGTCGTTTTTTGGCTATGTCTGTTATTATATCGATATAGGGACAAGCCGATAAGTCCTTATATCGACAAGCGCCCCTATCCGATCGCGCGCCTGTGTGTCAGGCTAGACACATAGACAAATCGATATAGCGATATGGAAACTTTGACTACAAGTAAAACTGTGTCCGTAAAAATCTATCTACCTGAAGAGACAAGAGCCAAGTTCAAAGCATCTTGCGCCATGCGTAGCCTCAGCATGAATGAGGTTCTGTTGGAGTACATCGAAACTTGGTTACAGGAAAACGAACCCGTTTTAGAGCCAAAGCCCCAGCGCGTCAAGACGATCGCCAAAACTGAGGAAACAGACTGATGACCGATCGACTATATCGAATAAACGGCATCCTCGAACAAACCGCGAGGGACAAATGCTGAGAGATTCAGACAACCCAGAGAAATCTTGGGAGGATTTAGAAGCCGAACTGCTTCCTCACCGTCCTTTTTATGCCCCTGGCGAGACTGAAATTGAAAAAGACCTTTATGCTAAGCGACGATGTGCTCAGCAAAAAATGAAGGCTGAAAAACGCCCCGATATTGCAGGCCGCTCTTATTACCAAAAAATTGGGTCTAAAGCCCCGTCCTTCTAGGACGGCTTTAATTTCCACTTATTGCAAATAATTGTTAAA
>NZ_JAUBRH010000106.1:0-11848 GCF_036701775.1 Microcoleus sp. N9_A2
TGAGCGCAGTGAGTTGGAAACTCTCATGCTGCGTTCTCAGGGGAGGGGAGAGCGGCGACGCTCGAACCTTACCCGACAGAGGTAGAAGTGGCAACGCCTCTATCGACTCTAACTGGGCGAGGGGATGTTTTAGGACAATGTTCGATATGAAACGTTTAAAATTAAAATCAATGCTGGCGGCGGCGATCGCGATCGCCTTTTGTTTAATTGCGATCGCCAGCTACGCCCAAGCCAACAAAACTTTAACACTGGCGACTTCCCCAGACTACCCGCCCTATGAATTTAAAGATACGGCTGTTAGTGGCAACGAAATCATCGGTTTTGACATCGACATTGCCAAATATATTACTAAAAAATTAGGCTACGAGCTCAAAGTAATTGGCATGGATTTTAACGGCTTAATTCCCGCTTTGCAGGCCAAAAGAGCCGATTTTGTGATGGCCGGAATGACTCCCACAGCAGAAAGGAAAAAAAATGTTGCTTTTTCTGACCTTTACTACGAAGCTCAAAATACAATTGTCGCCAATAAAGGCAGCAATTTGACCAAAGCTGAAGATTTAGCCGGGAAAAAAGTAGGCGTTCAACTCGGAAGCATTCAGCAAGAAGCTGTGAAAAAAATGCCAGGTGTGCAACTGGCTGCTCTGAATAGAATTCCTGATATCATTCAAGAAGTTAAAGCGAACCGTCTCGCGGCGGGAGTGATTGAGGATACTGTCGCTACTGGTTATGCAGAAGCGAACCCGGACTTGGAATTTAACACAATCCCGAATACTGAAGAAAGCGGTTCGGCGATCGCCTTTGGCAAAAATTCGAGATTAGTTCCAGAATTCAACCGAGTCCTCCAGCAAATGAAAGCCAGCGGTAAAATTAAGGAACTAGCTACTAAGTGGTTTTCTCGATCCATCGCAACTGAACCGGCTCAAGCAAATCCGTCTCCGGCAAAGGCAAAATTAGGGTTGGATTTTGGCAAAATAGCGCCGAATTTACCTTATATTTTAGGCGGAATCTGGGTAACATTAACCTTTACCCTGCTGTCGGCATTTCTCGGATTTATCTGGGGAATCGTGCTGTCTCTGTTTAAGATTTCTAGCATTAAACCGCTGTTTTGGTTTGCCACTGCTTACACCTCAATTTTTCGCGGAACACCGCTAATTTTGCAGTTGACTTTAGTTTATTTTGCAACGCCGCAGCTTACGGGCTATAATATATCAGCGCTGCAAGCTGGCGTGATTACTTTTTTCCTGAATTCTGGGGCTTATATTTCCGAAACAATCCGCGCGGGAATTCAAGCCGTAGATAAAGGTCAAAAAGAAGCCGCAGAATCCCTTGGCGTTCCCTACAAACTGATGATGGGCGATATTATCTTGCCGCAAGCGTTGAAAAATATTTTGCCTGCATTGGTGAATGAAAGTATTGCTTTGCTGAAGGATTCAGCTTTAGTTTCAGTAATTGGCGTAGAAGATTTGCTGCGCCGCGCTACAATTGTGGGAGCAGAAAAGTATATTTACTTTGAACCTTTGATATTTGTCGGCGCAATTTATTATTTGATGGTGCTTAGTTTAACTTGGGGGGCCAATGTACTCGAACGCAGACTCCAAAGTAGCAGTTAAGGTCGATCGCCTGTATAAATCTTTTGGCAATCTTAAGGTTTTGCGCGAGATAACTACTGAGATTCATCAAGGAGAAGTGATTGCCATTATCGGCCCTTCGGGGTGCGGCAAGTCTACTTTTCTGCGGTGTTTGAATTTACTGGAAGTTCCGACTTCAGGACAGATTTACATTGACGGCGTAGATATCACTTTGCCGAAGGCCGATATTATGAAAATCCGCCAGAAAGTGGGGATGGTTTTTCAGCATTTCCACTTGTTCCCGCACATGACAGTGCTGCAAAATGTAACCTATGCGCCTGTAAAGGTGAAGCAGGTTGCTAAGGATGAGGCGCGTCTGAAGGGGTTAGAATTGCTGGAAAAAGTCGGTTTGTCGGATAAGGCGGAGGTTTATCCTTCTAAGCTTTCGGGGGGACAAAAACAGCGCGTGGCGATCGCCCGCTGTTTGGCTATGGAACCGGAAATTTTGTTGATGGACGAACCGACTTCTGCACTCGATCCAGAAATGGTTAAAGAAGTGTTAGATGTGATGAAAGCTTTGACCAAAACTGGAATTACAATGGCAATTGTGACTCACGAAATGGGTTTTGCGCGGGAAGTCGCCCACCGGATATTGTTTTTGGATGGCGGAAAGGTGGCGGAAGATGTGCCGCCGCAGGAGTTTTTTAGTAACCCGAAGTGCGATCGGGCCAAGCAATTTCTGGAAAAAATGCTTTAATTCATATAAGAATTAGAGTTTTTAACCGCAGAGAACACAGAGGACACAGAGGTAGAGGAGAAAGAGAAAGTTGCGGTAGGGTGCGTCAGTTTGGAGATGCTCGATCGGCAGGGAAAGTATAATACTGACGCACCATTTATTGGGTGGTGCGTCAGTTGTGAGATTGTTTAAATTAAACTGAAATCGCTGGCGCTTATTCTGCTAGAAGAAACTCCGTTTAAAGCAGCTATAATTTCTCCTGTTTGCCCAAACTGAATCAATGTTGCACCGCTATTTTCAGTAAGAGTTAATTGCTCGAATGTCAAGCCATTAGCTAGCATCAGCAAATCTTTTCCAGCTTCAAAATCGGCAATAATATCGATACCAGAATTGGCAGACAGTAAAAAGCGATCGCTCCCAGCACCTCCAATTAGACAATCTTCCCCCAAACCGCCAATCAAAGTATCATTACCTTTGCCACCAAAGAAAGTATCATTTCCATCGCACCCGTCTAGCAAATCATTGCCAGCACTTCCAGTCAGACAATCATTGCCAGCACCTCCGCAGAGGGTATCATTACCATAATCGCCATAGAGAGAATCCTCGCCTTCGCTGCCGAAGATTATATCATTTCCCTTGCCTCCAAATGCGAGATCGCTGCCTTTGCCGCCGTCGATAAAATCAGCACCTTCACCGCCAAAAATTAAGTCGTCGTCTTCTTTACCATTTATTGAATCATTGCCGCGATTTCCGAAGATGATATCTTCGCCTTCACCGCCAAGGATGATGTCATTATTCTTGCCACCAAAAAGAATATCATCTCCGTGGTTGCCCTCAATGAAATCATTGCCTCGGTTGCCGTAAAGGATGTCGTCTTCTTCACCGCCGTAGAGGTTATCATCGCCTAAATCCGCATCGAAAATATTCGGATTTGGACTGCCGTAAAAAGCATCATTTTCCGGTGTACCAAACTGAATTTCACCGCTACCATTGCCGTTGATAATATTGTTAGCTTGGTTTGGGCGATCAACTGTTGGATACTCAATAGTATTGCAAATGCAATCAGTATCACTTCCTGTTGTAACAACAGGTACTGATGGTGTTGGCGTCGGTGTTGGCGTCGGAGTTTCCGCAGGCGTCGGTGTTGGCGTTGGCGTCGGTGTTGGGTTCGGAGTTTCCCCAGGCGTTGGCGTTGGTGTCGGTGTTGGGTTCGGAGTTTCCGCAGGCGTTGGCGTTGGTGTTGGTGTTGGGTTCGGAGTTTCCGCAGGCGTTGGCGTTGGTGTTGGCGTCGGAGTTTCAGCAGCAGTCGGCGTCGGAGTAGAAGTTTCCGCAGGCGTCGGAGTGGTTGGAGTCGGAGTGGTTGGAGTCGGAGTTGTTGGAGTCGGAGTGGTTGGAGTCGGAGTGGTTGGAGTCGGAGTGGTTGGAGTCGGAGTGGTTGGAGTCGGAGTTGTTGGAGTCGGAGTTGTTGGAGTCGGAGTTGTTGGAGTCGGAGTGGTTGGAGTCGGAGTTGTCGGAGTCGGAGTTGTCGGAGTCGGAGTTGTCGGAGTCGGAGTTGTTGGAGTCGGAGTGGTTGGAGTCGGAGTGGTTGGAGTCGGAGTGGTTGGATTGACGGTAATATCCACACGATCGCTATCGGTTTGAGCACCGCCTAATTCTGGAGCTCCGCGATCGTTTGTCGTCAAAGTCAGCGTATCGGTGCCACTAAAGTTCAGATTCGGCGTATAAGTTAAACCATCTAAAGCAGCATTAATATCAGCCTGTTTTCCCGTATAAATCAGGCTGTTGCTGCCATTCCCCGATCCGGTAACTCCCGTCAGCGACTTGAGTGTAAGAGTGCCGCTGGTAACGCTGAGATTAACTTCCACCGACTCGCTATCTAAATCCGATACAGAGATACTATTGCCGTTGCTAGCAGAAAAGATGCGAGGAGTATTTTGAGTCGTCGTTTCTTTGCCGATATCAGTCGAAATGTTTACACTCCAACTGGCAATATTTCCTGGAGTAGTAGCATTGGAAGCTTTACTATTCTCTTGGTTGGCATCAACTGCATACAATTTCCAAGTGCCGTTGGGGTTAGTTTTATTAAAAACAGAAAGAGTCGAACCGTAAGGCCCTTCTGGTGCCCCTGTCGGTGTTGGCGTTGGCGTATCGTTATACAAAAAGGGATAAACATCAAGAAAACCGCTCAGTGAATAGTTGGTCGGTTTGTAAGTTCCTGAAGCGATAGTTGGTACTGTAACAAAAGGAAAACTAGAAAGAAAAGAGGCTGCATTATCATCCAACTTCAGCGTGACGTTGTTGAGTGGTTCAGATGGAACGTGAGACATTAACACCACATTTTGTCCCTCGGGCCCAACTAGCAAGAGGTTGATGTTCTGCGGTCCACCATTGGCAGAGTTAGAAGTTTGAACATTGTTGAGAGTGATGGTAACGCTGTCTACTTTTCCTGTTACACCTGAAACGTCAATAGCAGACGGATAGGGTGTCGCTAAAACGTTATATACGAAGTCTCCGCTGTTGATGGTAATGTTATTCGGGTTAGTTGTAGTGGTTGTGGTTCTTCCCGGTATTGAATTAATAGGAGATTGATTGCGACGAGAAAATTCCGAGGTATCGCCTGTGGTTTTATTAGTAGCAGTAGCAGCTAGAACCTGTTTGCCTGCTACTGGAGTGTAGGCGAAGTTGATATTACCATTGCCAGCGCTATCTGTAGTAACGTCTTGGAAGCCGAGGAAAGTTTGACCTTGACCTGCGCCTGCGGGGTCATAACTGGTATTTGCAAAAAATTCGACGCGGAAATTGGCATTAGGAGTGCTGTTGAGAATGCCGCTAACTGTGTTGCCGCTAACTGAGGTCAGAACCGGGTAATTTTGCAGGTTGTTGCTGCCTGTATCGGCGTCGCCTAAATCGTTGGAAGTGACACCATTATTACCGATTAAGTCAATTCCTAATCGTTTGTTGTTAAAAATGCTATTGCCTTGAATAGTGTTACTGGTGGCATTTTTACTAGCAACCTCCATACCGCTGCGATTATTGTTAGCAATGATATTACCTTCTCCAGGTGCAGTGCCGCCGATAGTATTATTCGAGTTTTTGCCTAAGATAAAAATGCCATCACCCTTGTTACCTAAAGCTATTGTCCCCGTGGCATCAGTCCCGATGTAATTGCCAGTAATTTTGGTGTTGGTGACTCCCCCTGACCCTGGCCCAGCAATAAATATACCTCCAATACCTTCGTTGCCAGAAATGACGTTGCGCGAGATAATATTGCCTGTTAGGGGGGTGACATTAGGAGGATTGTTTTGAGTGTAACTTTGGATTCTGATCCCAGCTAAAGTGTTGGCTACAGCAGTCGTACCGCTAATATCAGTACCAATGTAGTTGTCTTGGATGGTATTGTTGTTAGTCTGTACTCCAATGCCGTGACCTAAGCCGGAATTTCCGCCCTTTCCAAATCCGTTAATAACCAATCCTTGAATGGTACTGCCACTGGAATCTTCGGCGCCACCAAAAGGGCTTTTGCCTAAATCTAAACCATTAATATAAATATAATTGGCAGATGAGGCTGGTTGTTGTACTAAACTGCCATTTAGTTCAATTATCGGTTTTCCAGCATATCCAGGTTGAGATTTGCCATTGATCATAACTGGGCTGGTGATGACAGGTAAGGCTTGACCGAAAAGGTTAATGGTATAAGGGCCAGTACCGGGAATGTTAAAGTTAATTGTGTCTGATCCGGGATTGGAATTGGCTTTGTTGATGGCATCTCTCAGAGAATCTGTACCGCTATCGGAACTATTGGTAACGGTATAAATAGCCAAAACAGACGCATAATTTTCCATTGCGTCTGACTCGAATGCTAGGGGCGATTTAATGTTGCCGATTTGTGTTTCGAGTTCCCAATTCCCCCCTAATTTTGCACTCCCTGTGAGATGCTTGGATGCGGCGATATTTGCACCAGTGAGGGATGCAATGCGGTGGAGGAATTGGACACCATCTAAGGCTGGTTCATCGAGTCCGCCGGGGGTTTCAACCCCCGTCTCATAGCAAAAGTCCTCTTGAAATAACTGTTTAATGAAATTGTTTTTAGTCGGTTTCAACTCACATCTTACACCATTCTCAATAACAGGCAAGATGCCTGTTCCACAAAGAGTGAATTTTCTTGTGGAACAGGCATCTTGCCTGTTCATAAAAGGCTTATTGAGAATGGTGCAACATCTCGGTTTCAACCGACTTTCGCTTTGAGACAGGGAATTTATTCCCTGGCGGACTTTCTGACAAGCGCGGGATGCTGCTGCTACATTGCAGCCGTAAATCAGGATGTCTGCATCAATTGTTAAAGCGCGCCGCCATTGCTGCAATTGCTGGCTATAAGCTTCTAGGTTATCGATAGATAGTCGGGTTTTACCGAGTTGCAAGCTTCCCGGTTCGCCGTGGGAAACTAGATGAATGCTATCAATATTAGTGCGATTCGCTAAAACTTCGCTAATTTGTTCGACTCCATCTCTGTGGGAGTCGAGAATTATTGCTTCTACTCCCGATTTCACTCCATCTAGGAGATTTTGATAGTCTGTTACTGCTGCATCGATAAATACTATTGTACTGGGGTTATTGGTGCGATCGCTCTTTTCCCCAAAACTCCCATTGCCCGCGTTCATTTGATTCGGAAGTTCGATCGCACCTGCTGATAAAACTGGCATCATGGCTGTGTACCCTATCTCCTAAAGTTAACAATTTTTCATAAATCCAGGACTACCACACCCGAACTCAAAAAACCCGTTTCTTTGAGGTACAAATACCTAAAATTGTAATTTTTATGAGAGCAACTAGGTTTGCTTGCCAGTCTTAAATTTATTGATTCCGACTATATTGTTTGTGGCTTTGTCCTTGATGAACTCAAACAGATTATTTGAAAAAATTCAGTCTAAGCTCAACTATACCAGCATACGTACGTAACCCAAAAATCTTAATAAAAATACATATTTTCGACTCGGCTAATCGCGGCAAGTCCGCTGGCATTATATATTTTCCCACTCACTTACGGTGCCGATCGCGCTGGCGATCGAGCTTTGCCAAAGCAGCACCGGAAACATCCGCCAGAATGCTAATTATCCGATACAAAGCCACCGCACTCAAAATTATACCCGTAGAAAAGCGATCGGACAGCAGGGCGATCGCCGTTGCTTCAAATACTCCCATTCCCCCCGGTGCACCGGGTACGACTAAACCGACAACAAACGCAAAACAAAAAGCACCGAACAAGTTGGGAATATTGCTAAAGTTCACCGGAGTTAAAGCCATTACAGTTAGCAAAAAACCGCAGCCCCGCAATCCGATAAAACACATTTGTCCGATTAACGGCACTAAAAGATAGCGTTTAAGTGGCAAATTAATGTGGCGGCGGGACTTGACAGTCGATGTTTTTTTAGCTATATTGGAGCTAGACTCTAAACGCAAAATTGGTCGATCGCCCGCAGCCTCCTCAACCTTTGAATTTTCCCCATTGTTCTTTGATAACTTCAACCGCTCTACAAAGAGAACGATCGGATTTAAAATTCGGGGATGAATCGCCGTTAAAATAGCAGCACAACCGACAAGCCGCAACAACCAATTGAATTGGTCAAAACAAATCAACCCAATCATCACGCCAGCAGAAGCCATCAGCAGTGGTTCCAGCAATACGCTGAGAGTAGCGGCTTTGGGGAAAATGCCTGCCTTTTTGGCTTCCAATATTCGACCCCAAAAATGCCAAATATTCCCCGGTAAATACTTGGCAATATTAGTTTTGAGAAAAACTTGAATCGCCCAGGCGGCAGTTACAGGTTGCCGGAATTCTCGCAAAATCAACATCCACACCCAGCCGACAAAAATTAGAGAAAATAAAGTGACGCCAAGGGCGATCGCCAGCAACGGCAAACTTTCGGCTCGAATTTGGATATTCGCGACTTCTCGCCAGTGAGTTAAAAAAGCTTTGGCAATAAATAAAAACGTCCCGCCCAAAATCAAATAGCGCAAATAAGGCTTTAAATGCGACTTCGCGAGGTTGAAAAAATTCTGAATTCGATGCAAGTGTGGTTTTCCCATTTTCTGATCCCGATTTTGAATTTGGGATTAAGTTATACTGTTTTAGATTTTATATTTTAGAGGGGCTAAGGCGGAATTGTGATTGATTTACACGGCATGATATGATGGAATAAATCTGTTTAACCTGAGATGTTGCACCCTTGTCAAGAACGGGCAAGATGCCCGTTCCACAATAACTCAACATTTTTGTGGAACAGGCAAGATGCCTGTTCCTAAACAAGTAATTGAGAATGGTGGAACATCTCTGTTTAACCTAACCTATGCAGACCTCTACAGATTGTGCGTAATGCCCGCCTTACAGACTATTTAGGGCGTTTTTAACCACAAACTTAAATTTAAAATCTAAAATTTAGATCGATATACCTCGCTAGGAGTACATTTCTATGCCCGGCCCGAGCCCTGACGGTCTTTCCTATCTTTTAGATGATAGCCCCAATAGTTTCGCCTTGACTCCGGGCTTTTTGACTCCTTATCCTAACGGATTTTTTGCCCTCGGCGGCAACGATTTTATTGTTGGTTCGTCGGATGCCGAAATAATCAGCGGTGATAATGGTAACGATCGCATTCTCGGCGGTGGCAATTCCGATACGCTGTTAGGGGGCGCAGACAACGATTTGCTTAACGGTGGTGCCGGCGCAGACTTCCTGTTTGGCGATGCCGGCAGCGATACCTTGCAAGGAGGTAAGGGAGATGACGCCGTTGAGGGCGGCAGTGGCAGCGACGTTTTAGTGGGCGATGGCGGCAAAGATACGCTGACAGGGGGTTTGGGCCCAGATACCTTTGTCCTCCGCAGCGACTCCGCAGTCTCCGATCCGGCTGCAGCAGACGTGATTACTGACTTTAACAGTTTTGTGGATTCGATCGGCCTGACTGACAATCTTACCGAAGCTGACTTGATTCTCGAAGAAATATCGATCGCCCCCGGTATTTCCAATACATTAATTAAAATTCGCCAATCCAATGCTATTTTAGGCTTGGTAGCCAACGCATCTCCACAAGACCTCGCCAATACATTCATCTCTGCAACTACCGTATTGGGCAACCAACTCGATCAAGCTCGCGATTTAGGCGTTTTGGGCGGCACTCAAACGATCGCAGACTCGGTTAGCAATGCTCGGCCAGACGGCCTTTACCGCTTTACTTTGTCTGCAACTAGCGACTTTAAATTAACTGTCAGCGGTTTGACGGCGGATGTTGATGTGGCATTAATTAAAGATCTTAACGGCGACAATTCTATTGACTTCACCGATATTATTGCTTCTTCTCAAGAACCAGATTTATCGCCGGAGTCGATCGACATCAACGGTTTAGCCGCAGGAACTTACTTTGTCCGAATTTATCAATACCAAGGCAGTACAAATTTCTCCCTCAATCTATCTGCAACCCCGGCAACTGTTTTTACTAACAATGCGAGCAACTTGCAGGGTTTTGACTCTCGTTTTGGGTTCGGTTTGGTGAATGCAGCGGCGGCAGTTGCTAAAGCTCAAGGTACTGCAACTTTTCCTGATGTTCCCGATTTGGGCGGCGATGAGTGGGGCAGAGATTTAATTAAAGCTCCAGAGGTTTGGGCCCAGGGATTGACTGGAGACGGCATTGTGGTGGCAGTTATTGACAGCGGAGTTGACTACAATCACCCGGATTTGACGGGGAATATTTGGAGCAATGTGGGGGAAACTGGTGTTGATGCGATCGGTCGCAATAAAGCTAGCAACGGGGTTGATGATGATGGCAATGGCTTTGTTGACGATTTCCGGGGATGGGATTTTGTCAACAACGATAATGACCCGATGGATGATAACAATCACGGCACTCATATATCGGGTTTAGTTGCTGCGAAAAAAGATGGGGTTGGGATTACGGGAACTGCTCCGACTGCGAAGATTATGCCTTTGAAAATACTCGATGAGGCGGGAGTAGGCAAAGTTAGGGATGAAATTAATGCGATTAATTATGCGGTAGCAAATGGAGCAAAAATAATAAATGTGAGTTTGGGCGGCCTCCAGTTGAATGATCAAGAATTGAATGCGATTCGAGTGGCTGAAGCTCAAGGCGCGATCGTAATTTCGGCGGCAGGAAATGATGCTCGCCCACAAGCTGATTATCCGGCTCGGTTTGCCAATGAGGTAGGAATTGCTGTCGGTGCTGTTACCCGAAATGGCTTGTTTGCGGATTATTCTAACCGGGCGGGTGCGGAGACTATTAATTACTTTGTTGCTGCGGGCGGCGACGGTGGGAGGGCGGATTCTGGTGACGTTTATTCAACTGTGTCGCTTTCGGAACCGGGGATTCCCTATCGATATTTTGCGGGTACTTCAATGGCAGTGCCACAGGTATCCGGCGTGATAGCTTTAATGTTACAAGCTAATCCGAGGCTGACTCCTGCTGATATTAAGAGGATTCTTGCGGAAACTGCCAATCGATCGGTTTGAATTAATTGATAATTGGGAATTGGGAATTGGTGATGGGCTTGACATACTGTTACCAGATTTCGTAGGGGCGGGTTTCACCAACAATATCGAATTGCTACTAACAATCTACATAAACCCGCCCCCACACAACTAACAATCTACATCAACATTGATTTGTATTGAATGCGAAAAATGTACAAGGGGTTTACCGTGGGATAGGGCGGGTTTTATAGATTGTCAATCAACCTAAATATTGTTGGTGAAACCAGCCCCTACAAGCCAAATTAAAAATTGGCGGCGTAAGTTAAGTCAAATTGGCGGCACAGGGTGATGCAGCAGTAGGTTGGTCGATCGAATACTAACTCGTAATTCATCTGGCCATCTATTTTGGTGATCGGCTGCTTTAAAGGGATGCCCTGAATATCGTATTGGCGGCGTTCTAAGGCACTCCAGTCGATAATTTTGAAGTCTATTTGGTTCTGCAACTCAGTTGCGATCAGATATAGGTGCATCTTTTCTTGAACTTTTCCAGTCAGGGGAACTTTTATTAACACTGACTGGGTGACGAGGGGTTTTTGGTCGTTGGGATGCTTCTGGGTGTGGCAGCTTTTGAGTTCTATATCATAAGGTTCTACCTTGAATTTCTCTCCACTGGCGATCGCAGATGAGTGCAAATCTTTCAGGCACTTTTCTAGGTGAGGAATCAGCCCTAAGTCTGGATCACATAGCAGTTTACGAATGTTGGAGGTTTCAGTGACTGTCATTTTAGATTTTTGATGTTATTTTTGGATTCTTAACTTCTAGCTTAACGCGAAAAGCAACCCTATTGAACTATACTTGCGACATACTTCCCAAAATGCCTTTATTGCCAGTATGTCGCAGTGAATAAGACATTTATTTTTGGGCAGCAAACCCGTGTTTTTTGCCTTAATGTTTTAGATTATTTTTTGGTAATTTTCCACAGATTAAGCTCAACGTAAGGATTCAGGTCAAAAAAAACTTAAGTGACGGCATCTGGTAAAATAAACGAATGAAAAAGCCCGCAGCCACCA
>NZ_JAUBRH010000009.1:0-57518 GCF_036701775.1 Microcoleus sp. N9_A2
CAATAGGTACGGTGATATTAGCAGTACGAGTTAGTTGAGTGGCCACGGTATTGTTATTAGTTGCTGTATCCGTAGCTTGAGCAGCAGGTACATCAACTGTGACATTACCATCAGCATTCGGTGTGACTGTAAAATTATAAGTCGTGCCGCTACCTGTAAAACCGCTAACGGTAGCGTTAGTAACATTAATGTCACTGGCACTAAATCCTGTCACATTTTCGCTGAAGGTTGCTGTGACTAAAAATGGTGCATTTATTGTTGTGGGTGAGGCGGATGTTAAGGCAACGGTTGGTGCGGTAACATCAGCAGTACGAACCAGTTGAGTTGCTGCGGTATTGTTATTACTCGCAGTATCCGTAGCTGTTGCTGCAGGCACATCAACTGTGACATTACCATCAGCATTCGGTGTGACTGTAAAATTATAAGTCGTGCCGCTACCTGTAAAACCGCTAACGGTAGCGTTAGTAACATTAATGTCACTGGCACTAAATCCTGTCACATTTTCGCTGAAGGTTGCTGTGACTAAAAATGGTGCATTGATTGTTGTTGCTGAAGTTGATGTTAAGGCAACTGTTGGCGGTGTAATATCAGCAGTACGAGTCAGTTGAGTTGCAGCGGTATTGTTATTACTCGCAGTGTCATTCGCTTTAGCAGCAGGTACATCAACGGTGACATTACCATCAGCAGTGGGAGTGACATTAAAGGTGTAGGTTTTGGCATCAACTGTGACAAAGTTACTGACAGTCGCATTGGCGACGGTAATATCAGTATTATCAAACCCGGTGACGTTTTCACTGAATGTTGCTGTGACGCTAAATAAACCATTTACTGTTGTTGCTGATGCGGATGTTAAGGCAACTGTGGGTGCAATGCCATCAATAACTATTGCTTTGGAAGCACCTAAAGAATTGAATGTACCTGGAGTTACTAAAGTTAAGATGGCATCACCATTGGCCGCATTCTTAATAGTACCGCCGCTTAAAGATAAAGCAGTTGTGGAAACATAGTCTAAGTCGGGATTGCTATCGCCTGCTGCAACTGTATACCGGAATGTTAAAGTGTTGCTGCCGCTGCCTGAGAGGTAATTCGCAACGGGAGTTACACCTGCTAAACTAAGTTTCGGCGTACCTGTGACATTGACTATTTGAGAGAATTGAACGGTGATATCGATCGATATACCAATACCGTAAGTCCCGTCTACTGTCGCGGCGCTGACGCTGGTAACAGTGGGAACGGGATTAATTGCAATATCGGCGGTTTCGGTAGCGCTACTGAAAACACTGGATGTAGTGTTATTCGTTCGGTCTGTGGTGTAGTCGGCTACACCGCCGTTAGTGCCAGTGATTTGATCCCAGGCGGCAAAGGTGAGGGCGTTGGTGACAGTGCCGTTATAACCTGCATTGGGAACAAATCGGAGGCTGGTGTTAGCATCACTGGCTAATAGTAAGGCGTTGGTGGCAGAAACGGCTGGGGCGTTATTCCAGATAGTGCCGTCGGTGGTGTATTGCCAAGTGCCGTTAGTGATGTCGAGGTTGGTGATGGCAATACCTTGTAAGGCGCTGGCGTTGGGATCGGTGATTTTTGTGCCGCCGAGGTTGGTGATGATGGTACTAATCAACGTACCTGTGCTGGCGCTGTCGTTTTGGTTTTGGGCGTTGAGAGTGGGGATGCCGGAATTATCTAGGGTGGGGGATTCGTTGACGAGGACTGTGACGGTGGTGGGTGTGGAGGCGATGCCGTCGGTGGCGGTGTATTGAAAGGTGTCTATACCGTTGAAGTTGGCGTTGGGAGTGTAGTAGATGGTGCGTCCTTTGTCAATGGCGATCGCTAAGACAAAATTACTCGCATCCGGGTTAAAAGTAGGATCGGCGATTCCTGTGGTGGGGTTTAATTTGGCGATTCTGTTGCGGGTACTGCCGCCGATGGTGGTGAATGAGCCGCCCACGATGGGGTTGCCATTGCTGTCTAGGGCGATCGCTCTGACATCATTATTATTCACATCCGGGTTAAAAGTAGGATCGGCGACTCCTGTGGTGGGGTTTAATTTGGCGATTCTGTTGCGGGTTTGTCCGTCGATGGTGGTGAATTGGCCACCCACGATGGGGTTGCCACTGCTGTCTAGGGCGATCGCTAAGACACCATTATTCAGATCCGGGTTAAAAGTAGGATCGGCGACACCTGTGGTGGGGTTTAATTTGGCGATTCTGTTGCGGGGACTGCCGCCGATGGTGGTGAAACCGCCGCCCACAATGGGGTTGCCACTGCTGTCTAGGGCGATCGCACTGACAGTAGCATTCGCATTGGGGTTAAAGGTAACATCGGCGACTCCTGTGGTGGGGTTTAATTTGGCGATATAGTTGCGGGTACTGCCGCCGATGTTGGTGAAACCGCCGCCCACAATGGGGTTGCCACTGCTGTCTAGGACGATCGCATTGACAGCAGCATTACTCGCATCCGGGTTAAAAGTAGGATCGGCGATTCCTGTAGTGGGGTTTAATTTGGCGATTCTGTTGCGGGGACTGCCGCCGATGGTGGTGAAAGCGCCGCCCACGATGGGGTTGCCACTGCTGTCTAGGGCGATCGCACTGACAAAACTATCTGCATTGGGGTTAAAAGTAGGATCGGCGACACCTGTTGTAAGGTTTAATTTGGCGATTCTGTTGCGGGTAATGCCGCCGATGGTGGTGAAAACGCCGCCCACGATGGGGTTGCCACTGCTGTCTAGGGCGATCGCTCTGACATCCATATTCGCATTGGGGTTGAAGGTGCTATCTACCGTCCCATCGCTATTCAACCGCGCAATGCGGTTGCGGGCTTGTCCCCCGATGCTGGTGAAACTGCCGCCCGCATAAATCCAGTCGTTGATGGTGGCGATGCCGTTGGTGGGGGCGGTGGTGATGCTCTGCACTGAGAGGCGGGCGCTTCCTGTATCGTTGGCGAGGGTGTCTATGCTAATTTGGGGCGAGTTGACGGGGATGGCTTTGTTGTCGGGGTTAGCGGTGGCTGCTAGGATGTGGCTGTAGGCTAAAGCCTTAATGGGGGTTGCTTCGATCGAGCCGATTTGTACTTCCAGTTCCCAATCTCCGCCCTGTTTGGCATTGCCGGTCAGGTTGGCGGAGGCGGCGATGTCAGCACCAGTTAATTCACTCAGACGTTGGAGGAATTGGTTGGGTTTTGTAGGTTTTGTAGGACTATTTTCAACTGGGCGGTTAAAACCGCTACTACACAAATTCAACTCGTTTGCGCTGGTTGAAATTCCATAGTCCGCGCACCATCCGGACTTCGTTTGTATAGCCGCGAATTCTCTTCGCCAGGGCTGATTAAAAGCCGCTACGTTACACCCATAAATGAGAATATCGGCACCAGGAATTAGTGCTTTGCGCCACTGTTTTAGTTGAGGGCTGAAACTTTCTATGTTGCTGCTGTTGAGTGTATTTGCACCGAGATGTACCGCGCCTGGACTGCCGTGAGAGATGATGTGGATTGCTTCTATATTTTGTTCAATTGCTAACCTTTCGGTGATTTGCTCGATGCCATCCCGTGTTTCATCTAGGATAATTACCTCAGCATTTGAAGAAACGCCGCTAATTAAACTCTGGTAATCTTCAACATTTGAGTTAATAAAAACTAGATTGGAAACATTTTTTTGCTGTATCATTATGCAACCTCTTTAATTGTTAAATTTTATATATCTCACTCAAATAGAACTTACAGCAGATTCGACGTTTATGAAGTACCCCGCCTATCGTTCTATCCGTGTAGGGACACGGCATTGCCCATTAGTGTCAACTTAAGCTCAAACCTAGTCAGAGACTGCTGTTTGATTATTAAATCTAGATCCCCCCTTAGCTTGCCCCCTACTCCCCCTTAAGAAGCAGGGTGGATTAATTGTCGAGAGGTTAAATCAAGGCTATGAAGGCTATTGACAGACATTATGCGAGGCATTTAACAGGTTTATCTGAACTAGATAAATCAAAAAGTAACTCACTCAAATCTTCAACTTGATTAGCCATTAATCTTAAAGCTTCGGGAAAAGTATGAGTACATTTCATGCGAGCCAATGAAACCAAGAATTGTCTAATCATTGCCCAATTAACAGGTGCATTGCCACCACGACGAATATCGTTATCCTCGTTTAACGTCACATCTTTAACCCAATGCAACCTATTTTCAATCAACCAGTGACCACGAATAGCCTCGGCAAATTGACTGGCTGACCAATCCATACTACTTAAATAATAGTGTACTTCATCGAAATTAACGAGATGACGACGACTTTTTTTTCCCTCCCATCGACTTCCATATCTCCTGACCACAATTATATGTTTTGCACCCGCCCAAAGGGGCAATAATTCAGGTGGAATTGGATCAATTTTGGTGTGGCGAGTTGTGGTTCGTCCATGTGCACATTCAGAAACTTCATTTTCGTCAGATGCCATAGTAGAACTGACTAATTTCTTGGCTGCTTTAAACAGATTTAATTGATTCTTTTTGAGCGTAACTATATAGTCATTACCACTCTTAATAATTAAGGCAAGCGTTTTTTTTTGACAGTGCAGTGCATCGAGGGTAATTACTACTTTTTTACCGGAAAGTTCTTGAACTAGCTCCTCTACGACTTCGAGTTCACTTTTCTGTTTGTTTTCCATAACTTGATGTCGAACGACCCATCCATGATGATGACTATAAACCGAAACTATACTGACAAAGTTTTGGTAAGAGCTGCTGCCACCTACGGATGTGCTTTTTAGACTTTTCCCATCCATTGCCATCAATTCTCCTTCGTCTATTGACAATTCCTGTTGAGACCATACATTAAAAATAACGGCTAAGATCTCAAAGTCTAATGATTGAATTATATTTCTAAACGTTGAATCTGATGGAAACCGAATATCACTGGGGAGGTTGAATAATTTTATCAGGGTTTTTCGATGATTTTTGGTAAATTCTACTAAGGGCTTAGATCCCCAATATCCCGTGCAACTACCCAACAAAATTATCGTTAATATTAGCCAAAGTTCATGTCTAATACCTCTCGAATGTCTATGATCGGGAACAGATTTAATTGCTTCAATTAAATTCATGGTTAATTCATTTCACCCTGGATAGTCTACCCGGACAGGGCAGACTTGATTACCTCTTCTATTCTACATTCCCCCCTGACAATTAATCCACCCTGCCTACTCCCCCTTAAGAAGGGGGGATAAGAGTCTTATCAAAGTCAACCCCTACTCCCCTTCTTAAGGGGGATTTAGGGGGATCGAGATATGTGCAACTTCACATTAAATTGGTATTACGATTGCTTTGTTCCTCGCAATGACATTACCAAGGACTCCCAATCATCGTAAATCCCGCCCAATAATAAGGATGGGAGAAGTTTTCATTAGTCAGTTTAGCTAATTCTGGTGGCAATTCTAACTCCTTATTTAAGTTTGACGAAATTAAACGGCCATTTTCAATGCGAACTTGACCTTTGATCATAGCAATTTGAGCCTGCCGCAAAGCTTCGGCTTTAATCGGCGCGACTTTTAAGTGATGGTAAAATTCAGCCATTAACCCTAAAGTACCTTCATCGCTGACGTACCAAAGACTCGCCAAAACTGACTTCACCCCTGCTTGCACAGCTAACCCCGCAAAACCTAATTCGGTGTCATTATCACCCACAGCAGTTTTACAAGCGCTCAACACCAATAACTCAACTTTAGGTGGATCATTCCAGCCTAGTTCGCGCACGCGATCGAGTGTTAACCTGCTATCTGATAACTGAATATAAGAATTGCTCGGTGCTCCTGACTTAAATTCTCCGTGAGTGGCGAGGTGAATAATCCGAAAGGCTTGGGCGGTGCGTTGCGACCTAAGATTGTTGAGAGTAAAGGTTTGGTTGAGGAAGGATTGGCCTTTCCATTCGGAGGCAATAGCATTAAGTTCTGCAGGCACTGCTGGCAAGGGTTGGTTATTGGTAAATTGTGAGGCTCCCATTGCTAAAACTTCAGCATTTTTAACACTTTCATAGCTAGTATCGGTTAAGTTGACGCTGGGAATGAGTCCGATGCTGTACTTTTCTACTAGAAATTGAGAACCGTCATGGAGGGCGGCTAAGGGGAGCGATCGCAACCCCGCATCCATACTAAAAACTAGCGTATCGATGCCCTGAGCTTTCAACTCAGCTTCCAAGGGGGCAATCATCCACTGGTAAAGTTGTTGGGATGCTGGCAAATAGCTCTGAGTATTGAGGTTTCTGGGATTAAGGAGTTCCGACCTGAAGTTAGCAACGACTTGCATCAAAGTTTCGCGCTTAGCTGTGGGGATGGCTTTATGAATTGGGATGCCTGTAGGGGGAACGATGATCAGGTCTAATTGTTCAGGGCGGGATAAAGTGTAAATAATGGCTGGTTTTTTACCAGTTTGGCTGGCCATCGCTCTAGTTACTTCCTGTATAGCTGCAAAAGATTGCAAGTCCCGCCCGATTTCCTGGTTGACGTATGACCCCACTTGTTCGGTATAGGAGATATCTATAAAGACACTGGCTTGAGGGATATCGCCTTTATCTACCAGCCGTGTGAGATCGCTGGGGCTAACTATATTTAGAGACGATGCCGTTTGGACAACTTCGCTTTCCCAATCGGATCTGTAGTTAAAAAGAGATTCAATTCTATTAATGCTATTCAGGTTGTCAGATTGGACGATCGCATTAGTAATTGAGATATCCGGTAAGGGAAAGGCGGCACCAAGAGACGGAGATAAAGTTGGTGTCGGAGTAGATAATGGCATCGGGGCTAGCATTTCAGGCGCAATGGAGGGCACAAGCAATATCGGAGACGGTATTGCTTGTGGAATTGGCGCGGGTGATGGCGTTGGTTCTGGTATTAAAGATGGCGCGGGTGATGGCGTTGGTTCTGGTATTAAAGATGGCGCTGGTGATGGTGTTGGTTCCGGTGTTGGAGATGGTGTTGGAGATGGTGTTGGTTCCGGTGTTGGTTCCGGTGTTGGAGATGGTGTTGGAGATGGTGTTGGTTCCGGTGTTGGAGATGGTGTTGGAGATGGTGTTGGAGATGGTGTTGGAGATGGTGTTGGAGATGGTGTTGGAGATGGTGTTGGTTCCGGTGTTGGTTCCGGTGTTGGTTCCGGTGTTGGTTCCGGTGTTGGAGATGGCGCGGAAGTAACGATCGCAATATTGCCCTGAGTGTAAGTGCTAGGCGGCACCGGCACCGCGAACTGTGGCGAAATTGTCTCGGAACCTGATGTAATGGCTCCCGCCGTCCCATTCGTTGTCGCATCACCGACAATAAAAGGTGTAGTCGTGCCCCCTGCGTGGCGAATAGTAATCGCGCCGCCACTTGTGCCATTAGCGCTGGAAATGCTCGCATTTACACCGTTACTATCTGTAAAAGTGCCGCTGACTGTGAGAAGATTGCCAGCCGTGAGGTCAATACTGCCGCCAGTAGACTGAAGAGTGCCTGTAACGGCGATGTCGCTGGCAGCTTTGAGAGTAATATTACCGCCAGAAGTGGCGATCGCATCCAGCGCAATGTCCCCTCCCGACTCCAAAATCACAGGCCCGCCTGCTGTCGAAATCGCTCCCACTCCGATACTATTGCCCGAAGCAACACCTGGTGAAGCAAAAAATGTCTCCCCTGCGGTGACATTCGGCGGCAGATTCGCAGGATTCGCCAGAGTCGAAACGCCCGATCGCAGAATTAAAGCTGCACTACCTGAAAGCACCGCCGCATCTGGATCGGCGGAACCTGACAAAGTAGTATCTGGCCCAGTAATAGTAATATCTCCCGCCGCGATCGCGCCTTTTGCTTCTACCTTAAGTGAGGTTCCAGTATAATCCCCAAATCTCACATCTCCCTCGGAGCTAATAATCGGGTCGAACAAACTCACAAACCTGCCGCCGTTGCCAGACAATGTGAGAACACTTACATTACCACCCGCAGCGAAGTGAGCATCGCCCGAAACATTGCCGTTACTCAATAAAGTGATATCCCCTGCGGATTGGAATGCAGGGTTAGGGTAATTTAGGGCGAAGATATCAATATTTTGATTGCCTTGTATAGTAAGATTGCCGCCTGCGATCGCCCTGAAAGGATAACTGCCATCCCGCACCCGCACCGTATCTCCTGCCAACAGATACAAATTGTTCTCAGTAAGTAGCTGGCTTTCTACCAAAGTGAGATTACGTGCTGCCGAGAGTGTAGCATTCTGACTATTAACAGTAGAATTAGCGATCGCCACATCCCCGCTTTCCACCCTCAAACCCGCCGTCAAAACCACTTCTCCTGCACCGTTAACGGAGATACCAGTAGCAGAGTTCCCACCTGGGCCCGCAAGCAATTGCGGCAGAGACAAAGGCAGGGATAATTGCCCATTTTGTGCCAAAAAATCCCCGTCAATAACCCCAATTTCTAAACTTAATAAATGCCCTTGTTTACTGATCCGAATAGCATTCTTACCAGGAACAGCAGCGACAATAATATTACCTTGGGGAGCATTGAGGGAACCTGTGCTGACGACAGTGCCACTAATTAAAGTTATACTTTGTCCAGGCGAGACTGCTAAATTACCGGCATTGAGGATACTTCCCGGTTGGCTGAGATTAAAATAAAAAGTGTTCGGACTTCCTATTAACGTACTGTAATCGTTCGCTCCGGCAACATTGAATAAACCCAAATCAAAACCGATGTTAGTAGCAGTAGTAGCAGTAAAAGCCGCCGGAAGATTCAAGCTAGCATTAGGGCCAAAGATAATGCCCGAAGGATTTATTAAAAATAGGTTGGAATTGCCGCCACTTACTTGAATTAAACCGTTAATAATAGAAGGATTGCCGCCTACTACCCGACCCAAAATGTTGCGAATAGCGGGATTAGAGATAAAATTAGCAATCTGCCCTTCGGTAAGCCCAAACTGTTGAAAACTGTGGAAAAGATTCGCTCCATCTCTAGAAGTTTGACCGGCTGTAATATTGAATCGGTTGCCGTTGTCAGGCGTGACAGTAGTGCCAGTGCGATCGGGTGCGGGAACAATGGGTTGTGCTTGTACTACCGCTGTACTCAAAATAGTGGCTGCGATCGCTACCATTGCAGCACCCTGTATAGAAAAGAAGGCTAGTTTCATTAGCTTTTAGCTGGCAGAACACCTATCTGAACAATTATAACTTTAAGGTATTAGCTGCTCAGTGCGGTCAACTGCGGCGTAGATTTAGCGATTAAGAGCTTAGTCACCATCAGGGCGGTTGCTTTACCTAAAAATCACATTCTGTACCCTCAACTGTCACGATCGGTTTTTACTTATTTTTATCCAGCAGTAAATCTATAAATTATACCTTTGCATAGTAGATTGACTGAGAAAAAAGTTTTTTAAGGCATTAGTTTAAAAATAGAGTTTTTTGCGTAATTATGCGGTGTGATACCCCAGGCTGCGTAATGTGGGCTGGAAATCAAAGCAAAAGTGCGATCGACTGTTGATGCACCATACAAATTAGGCGATCGAAATCGGGGCTACCAAAAAGTATTCGCAGGCTGCTGCCCGAAAAACTAAACATTTGTGACAAAAACAAAACTTTTGCCTTTCTCAGGTGCTATTCTATACACAAAGCTGGTGCGTTTTGACTGCGCGTTAATTTTTAGCCTAAAAATCAATATGCTGTCCATTCCAGGCATTGCCGTCGTGACACTTCTCTATGAAAGTGCTAACTCTCTGGTTTACCGGGCGATTCGGGAAGCAGATAAAGGGCCAATTATCCTCAAACTTCTCAAAGAAAGCTACCCCACACCTCAAGAATTGGTGCGCTACCGCACCGAATACCGCATCACCCAAGAGTTGAAAGAGCCGGGAGTCATACAAGTTTATGACTTGCAAAAATACCAAAACAGCCTCGTGATGTTTGTGGAGGACTTTGGCGGCGAATCCTTGACAATTTGGATGCAGCAGCGAAAGTTTACTCTGGAGGAATTTTTGCAAATCGCTATTGCCACCACGGAAGCATTAGGTCAAATTCACAACGCAAATATCATTCATAAAGATATTAACCCCTCGAATATTGTTTACAACCCGGAAACGGAACAATTAAAAATTATTGATTTTGGTATTTCCACTCAGCTAACGCGAGAAACACCGATACTGAAAAACCCCGGCATTTTGGAAGGAACCCTTGCTTACATCTCACCAGAACAAACCGGGAGAATGAATCGCACTCTCGATTACCGCACTGACTTTTACTCTCTCGGTGTCACCTTCTACGAATTGCTAACAGGAAAACTACCTTTCGAGACAGAAGATACTTTAGAACTGGTTCACTGCCACATTGCCAGACAACCAGTTCCCCCGCACGAAATCAAGCCCGAAATTCCCCTAATTGTCTCCCAAATTGTCAGCAAGCTGATGGCAAAAAATGCAGAAAACCGCTATCAAACTGCCTTGGGACTGAAGCACGATTTAGAAATCTGTCTGGTTCAACTACAAGAAACGGATAGCATAGAAGAATTTGACTTGGGAACGCGGGATATTACAGACCGTTTCCTGATTCCCGAAAAACTCTACGGCAGAGAAACTTCAGTTTCTAATCTATTAGCAGCCTTTGAACGAGTTAGTACAGGTAGCGCCGAAATGATGCTGGTGGCTGGCTTTTCTGGGATTGGTAAAACCGCAGTAGTGAACGAAGTCCACAAGCCGATCGCCAGACAGCGGGGCTATTTTATTAAAGGTAAATACGACCAATTCCAGCGAAATATTCCCTTCAGTGCATTTGTGCAAGCATTTCGGGAATTGATGGGACAATTATTATCAGAAAGTGATGCTCAGGTACAAACATGGAAAACCAATATTCTGACAGCAGTGGGTGATAGCGGGCAAGTGCTGATTGAGGTAATTCCTGAGTTAGAACGCATTATTGGCGCTCAAAGTCCTGCACTAGAACTGTCGGGGAGTGCCGCCCAAAATCGCTTCAATATGCTGATGCAGAAATTCGTGCAAGTATTTACCACCGCTGAACATCCCTTGGTGATGTTTTTGGATGATTTACAGTGGGCAGATTCGGCATCCCTGAAGTTATTACAACTGTTGATGCAGGATAGGGGGCATCTGTTAGTGTTAGGTGCTTATCGGGATAATGAGGTGTCACCTACTCATCCGTTTATGTTGACGGTGGATGAGATTGTGAAGTCTGGGGCAGTGGTGAATACTATTACCCTGCAACCGTTGAGTTTAGCAGATCTCAATCAGTTGGTAGCAGATACGCTGATTTGCGATTTATCTTTGGCCGGGCCCTTGACAGAATTGGTTTATCAAAAAACCAAAGGTAATCCCTTTTTCTCGACTCAATTCCTCAAGTCGCTTTATGAAGATGGTCAAATTATCTTTGACCCCCCTCAGTCCCCCCTTAGTAAGGGGGGAAGTAAAGGGGGGTGGCAGTGCGATATTGCTCAAGCTAGACTTACCCACGCCTCGGATGTGGTGGAGTTTATGGCGGTGCAATTGCAGAAGTTGCCTGCCCAAACTCAGGAGGTTATTAAACTTGCCGCCTGCATTGGAGCGCAGTTTGATTTAGATACCTTGGCAGTAGTCAGCGAAGAACTACCCGAACAAACAGCATCAGCACTTTGGAGAGCATTACAAGAAGAACTCATTTTACCCATTACAGAAGGCTATAAATGCTTCATTCCAACAGATGCTCAATCCAATACTGAGTCTGTTACCAATCCAACTTATCGCTTCCTGCACGATCGCGTCCAGCAAGCCGCTTATTCATTGATTCCCGACAACCAAAAACAAGCCACTCATCTCAAAATCGGACAGTTACTCCTACACAAATATTCGGATACAGAAAAAGAAGAAAAGCTCTTTGATATTGTGGGGCATTTAAATCAAGGAATTGAGTTAATCAATCAATTAAGCGAACGAGAAGCCTTAGCCCTACTCAACTTAGAAGCGGGAGGTAAGGCAAGAAGTTCTACCGCCTATGCTGCGGCAAATATCTATCTGCAAACAGGGATTGAGCTGCTGAGGGCCAACTGCTGGCAAAGTCAGTATGAGTTGACCCTGAACCTCTATGTTGCTGCTGCTGAAGTCGCGTATTTGAATGCTGACTTTGATGGCATGGAGCAGATTGCAGCACAAGTGTTACAGAATGCACAGACAATCTTGGACAAAATCAAAATTTACGAAATTCAAATCGTCGCACAGACAGCACAGAGCAAGACGTTAGAAGCGATTGCAGTAGCCAGAGATGCACTATTGCAATTGGGGGTTGAACTCCCCACCGAAGCTGACGAAGCCTTGATTGGTAAAGCGCTACAGAGCCTTGCAAGCCAACTAAGCGGCAGAAAAATTGAGGAACTAATCGATCTGCCTGTGATGAGCGATCCTCAGACTCAGGCAGCTATGCCAATATTGGCCATGTTATTTGCACCCATTCTCCAGGGAATTCCAGGCTTAGTGCCCCTACTGAGCTCCACGATGGTAAGTTTATCGCTCCAATTTGGGAATGCACCCGCATCAACAGTGGGCTATGCGATTCACGGGCTTGTATTAAGTGCCTTTTTGGGAGAGGCAAAAACGGGCTATAGCTTTGGTAAATTGGCATTGAATTTGCTCGATCAAGTCAATGCACGAGAATTTAAGTGCATTACTCATAATATGTTTGGGGCATTTATTCAGCATCATCAAAATGCTATGAGGGCAGGGATACCAACCCTGAAAGAGGGCTTTATAGCTGGCATGGAAACTGGCGATTTTCTTAACGCTGGCTACAACATAGCTACTTACAGCTACATCAACTTTTTTGGTGGGGTAGAACTGGATACTTGGGAACCGGAACTTGCCGGCTACAGTGCTACCTTGGCTCAGGTTAAGCAATATTCTGCTCAGACTTATTTGCATATGGAGCAGCAGATGTTGCATAACTTGAGGGAAGTTTGTACTCTGTCGGATTGCTTAATCGGAATTGCCTATGATGAAACGGTGATGATTCCTAAGCACTATCAGGATCGTGAATTCAGTGCGATCGCTCTTGTCTACATTTACCAACTACTGCTTGCCTACTTATGGGGCAATTATCCGGCTGCCTTAAACCACATTTGCCAAGTCAAGCCGTATTTGATGGCATTATCGGGATTGGTTCATGTTCCCGTTTTCCATTTTTATGCAGCTCTGACGCACTTGGCACTCTTCCCCACACAGCCAGAAACCGAGCAAGCTGAAGTTCTTACTCAGGCGGAAGCCCATCAAACTATTCTGCAACAGTGGGCGCAAAATGCTCCGATGAATCATCTGCATAAATGGTATTTGGTTGAGGCCGAAAAACATCGCGTTTTGGGTAATAAAGCCGAGGCGATTGAAATGTACGATCGCGCAATCTCCCTCGCTAAAGAAAATCAATTCCTCAACGAAGAAGCTCTTGCCAACGAACTAGCCGCCAAATTTTATCTAGAATGGGGCAAAGAAAAATTTGCCCAAATGTACATGATTGAGGCGTATTATTGTTATGTTCAATGGGGAGCCACTGCTAAGGTAACAGATTTAGAAACGCGATATCCCCAGTTACTGTCAGCAATTCAATCGGGAATAAAAAACACTAAAACTACCGCAACAGTGACGGCCCTTGGTTCGGGTAGTAATCTAGATATCACCACGGTGATGAAAGCTTCTCAGGCGATTTCCGGTGAAATTCTGCTGGATAAACTACTGTCTAGCTTGATGAAAATTTTGATGGAAAATGCGGGGGCGCAACGAGGCTATCTGATTTTGTCCAGCCAAGGAACGCTGTTAATTGAAGCTGAAGGGACAATAAATTCTGAACAAGTCACCGTTTTGCAGTCAATCCCCGTTGAAAATTGTCAAGAACTTTCCTCCGCAATTGTCAATTATGTGGCCCGCACTCAAGAAAGCGTGGTACTGGATGACGCTTTCCGAAAAGGACAATTTACTAACGACCCCTACATCCGAAAAAATCAGCCCAAATCAATTTTATGTGTGCCGCTGATTAACCAATCTCAAATTATCAGTATTGTTTACCTAGAAAACAATCTGACAGCGGGAGCTTTTACGCCAGAAAGAGTGGAACTATTAAAAGTGTTATCTGGACAAGCGGCTATTTCAATTCAAAACTCTAAGCTTTATACAGAAGTCCGCGAAAGTGAGAACAGACTGACTCAATTTTTAGAAGCGATGCCAGTAGGGATAATAGTAATCAAACCAAGTGGTACACCTTACTACGTTAATCAGAGGGCGCAGCAGCTTCTGGGAAAAGGAGTTGCGCCTGATGCCACGCGCGAACAATTGGCAGAGGTTTATCAAGTCTATACCGCTGACACTTCCGATCCCTATCCTGTTGAAAAACTGCCTGGAGTGCGGGCTTTAAATGGTGAAAGTTCCACTGTTAATGATGTAGAAATCTACCAGCCTAACAAGGTTGTACCGATTGAAGTTTGGGGAACGCCTATCTATGATAATCAGAGCAATATTGCCTACGGCCTAGCAGCATTTCAAGATATCACGGAGCGCAAAAAAGCCGAAACAGAGCAGATAAGGTTCACCAATGAACTTTTTAAACTCAACAAAGCTTACGAGCGCTTCGTCCCCAATCAGTTCCTCCATCTTTTAGAGAAATCAAGCATTGTCGATGTCGAATTGGGCGACCAAGTGCAGTTAGAAATGTCAGTGCTATTTTCCGATATTCGCGACTTCACCACGCTTTCGGAAAGTATGACTCCGGAGGAAAACTTTCATTTTATTAATGCTTATTTATCTCGGATGGAATCAGCAATTATTGAAAATAATGGCTTTATTGATAAATATATGGGTGATGCGATTATGGCGCTATTTAGCGGTAATGCTGATAATGCAATAAACGCCAGTATTGCCATGCTGCATCAACTTCAAGTATACAATCAAGAGCGAGTTAATTCTGGTTATGCCCCGATTAAGATTGGCATTGGCATTAATACTGGGAATTTAATGTTAGGCACGGTGGGCGGGCAAAACCGCATGGATACGACGGTAATTAGTGATGCGGTGAATTTAGCTTCTCGTGTGGAAGGATTAACAAAAAATTATGGTGTTGCTTTACTGATTACAGAGCAGACTTTTAACAAATTAGCTAATCCTAGCAACTATGCTATGCGGATGATTGCTCAAGTTAGTGTTAAGGGAAAAGTAAACTTATCTACAATTTATGAAGTTTTTGAGGCAGATATTCCTGAAACAAAGCGAGGTAAATTAACAACAAAAAATTTATTTGATCGAGGTTTGAGCTTATACCGCCAACAAAAATTTATCGAAGCTACAGAATTCTTTGCTCAATGTTTAAGCTTCTGCCCTTCGGATCAAGTTGCCCAAATTTATTTGGACTGGTGTGAACAAAAAACTATCACTTTAAACATCGAGCTGTTAGAGAGAACTTTAGCATTGATCAAGCCTAAATCTGATGAATTTGTAAGTAAGTTTTATGAAATACTTTTTGATAGTTCTTCTCAGATTAAAAGTCTTTTTATGAATACAAATATGGGACAGCAAAAAGAAAAGCTTTGGCACAGCTTAGAAATAATTATTGAAAATTTACGAAAACCTAAGTTAATTAATGTTTTTGCTAAAGGATTAGGTGCAACTCATGCCAAATATGGCGTTTCAGTAGAACATTTTCCTATTGTTGCGAATGCACTTATTCAAGCCCTGAAGGCGCAGATGGGTTTAGAGTGGACACCTAAAACTGAAAAAGCTTGGGTAGAGGCTTATACAATTATTCAGTCAGCTATGATTGATGGCATGGCTGTTATGTGACATTGATGGGTGTTTGATTGCAATCCGCCAGAAATCAAAACGGGCAAGTTAGCTACGCAGGAATTGTTTGCAGAAGCTTTGGCAATTTACTCGGATTCATGGGGTTCGGCAAGATAATTTCACCGTTCGCGAATATCCTCAACTAAATAACACTTTGATTTAGGGGAATTTCGATCCAAAACTCTGTTCTTTCTCCGGGTTTTGATGTACACCACAGTTTTCCTTTATGCTTTTGGATCACAATTTGATAACTAATAGACATCCCCATTCCCGTACCTTTTCCTACCGGTTTGGTTGTAAAAAATGGGTCAAATAGCCGTTTTTTGACTTCCTCTGTGATGCCACACCCATTATCAGCAATACAAATTCTGACCAATTCTGAGTTATACAGACTCGTACTAATCCAAATTGTCTTTTTCTCCACCCTATCTCGCTCATCTAAAGCATCCAGAGCATTGGTCAGAATATTTATAAATACCTGGTTCAGTTGTCCTGCATAACATTCGATCGGCGGCAGATTACCGTACTCTTTGATCACTTCAATCTCTGGATGTGTGTGTCTGGGCTTGAGACGATTTTGCAGAATCATCAGGGTGCTTTCAATGCCTTCATGGATATCGACAGCTTTGAAATCTGCTTCGTCCAATCGAGAAAAATTCCGTAGAGATTTAACAATATCGCGGATACGTTCAGAACCTACTTTCATAGACTTGAGAACTTTTGATAAGTCTTCGCTCAAAAATTCGATCTCAATATCTTCCGACTTGGCTTGAATCTCCGATACCGGCTGGGGATAATACTTTTGATAAAGCTCTACTAGCTCTAGTAAATCTTGGGTATATTGGCTAAGATGAGATAAATTACCGTGAATAAAATTCGCGGGATTATTCACTTCATGGGCAATCCCGGCTACCAGTTGCCCCAGAGATGACATTTTCTCACTTTGGATGAGTTGGGCTTGAGTCTCCCGTAGTTCTTGAGTGCGTTCTTCTACTTTTTGTTCGAGGTTGTGGTAAGAGTTCTTTAATTCGTGACTCATTTGATTAAAAGATACTGATAAAGTTACCAATTCCTCTACGAGAGTGTCGGGAACATTTTGCTCGAAATTTCCACTGGCGATCGCCTGACTGGCTTGACTCAATCGCCGAATAGGTTTAGCTATCCATTGTGAAGTGATAATTGCTAATCCTGTTGCGATTACCAGTGATAACAGACAGAGGATAATCGTCGTATTTCTATTATAATTTATTTGCTCCATAAAATCAGATTCAGGCACGACGACTACAATTAGCCAATCGATGCCTCTACCATCATTCAGCGGTAGCAACTGAACAAACTGCCGTTCACTGTTGAGGGTAAATTCTAACTGTTCTGATTTATGAATTTGGTCAAAGTTACCAAAATATTTCTGCAAATATTTAGCTGTCTCCCGCACAAATGGTTCGCTACTTTCCACGGCGTAAATCATCTTCTGAGCTTTACCTTGTCCTTTGATTAGTGGCTCTTTTGTGGAACTAGAAATCATTGAACCCGATCGCTCCATCACAAAAGCCTTACCTGTTTTACCAATAGACAAACTTCCCAGAAATTCCCTTAAATTTTCTGATAGGACAACAAGAGTGGCACAGACACCCACAAGTTTACCTTCTGAGTCATAGACAGGTTCGCTGGCAGTAATTGCAGGCTTACCATTGTTGACAATATTCACAAAAATATTGCTCCAAGTAGGCTTCCCTGCTTTCACAGCAGAAAGATACCAGGGGCGTTGGCGAGGATCGTAAGAAGAGTTTACCTGTTCTAGGAATTTTTGCCGATCGCCCCAATTATCCATTTCATAAAAATAAAAATGATAGTTTGTTTCTTGATTACTCGCAGTCATCGCGATTTTTGACTCTCGACGAGTCGCACCCAGATAATATCCTTGAGCATCGCCACAATAGGAGGAAAAAACAAAAGAGGAGATTTGCACTTGGGTTAAAAATTGCTTAGCGTTGCGGCCATTCACCATGTCCATGTGGCCCTGTGCAAAAGCGACTGAATTCACACGATTGATATTATGAGGTTTGTTGATATATTGCTTGAGTTCTCCTTCAATGCGTGCTATTAGTTCCTGACGAAGTTGACTCGCCACATCGTTAACCGCTTTTTGTCCATTGCGTAAGGAAAGCCAACCTGTTAAGCTCACTGCTGTAAAGATTTGTAGAACAAAAGGAACAACAAGAACACCGCGCAGAGGAATTTTTAGACAATTCGCAGTTGGAGGCATAGATGATAATGCTTAGCCATTGGTTCGAGTCTATCATAATATCAATTCATCCAAGGAGCCTGAAGCGGAGCTATCCCGAGCGTGAATCGCCCTTTTTGTAGCCCCGTTAATCTGCGGTTAAAAGCGATCGCTTACTGGAAGTTTTTTATTTGTCCGTTGGTCGGTAAATTGACAAAATAGCATATATTTGATAGGTCGTTAATTTTTGCATTCAACTAACAAATGATATTAATAGCTATCTTGGTTTATGTAAATGCAATAGTCGATCGCATTTACCAGCCTACTTACTTCGCCCGCACCACCAACACCGAACAAGGAGCATCAGCCACAACCTCAGCACTCACCGAACCCTCCAAAATCCGCTTCAAACCAGTCAAACCCCGACAGCCGATCGCAATTAAGTCCACTTGATAAATATTCGCCAAACGCAAAATCTCCTGCGCCGGTTCCCCCGAAACAATCTCCAACTCACTCTGGCAAGGCAACATTTCCTGATAAGATTGCAACAACTTCTCTACTTCTCGGTAAGCAATCTCATTTCCCTGAGCGTGAGGTCGATCGACCTCCGTATCAAAATCCGAAATACCAGAACTGACAACATGAACTAGAATCACCTTTGCCGTCGGTTCTAGCTTAAATAGCCCTACAGCTTGCAAAACCTGTGCTGCAAACTCAGAATTGTCGATCGCCACCAAAACAGTATTCAATATAATGCACCTTTAAATCTCAGATATTAGACTTTAAACTTCTCATTGATAGTCGCCTACTTTCCACAATTTAGCGCTTCCCACCAACAGCATCATTACTACACAAAAACCCGGTTTCTTAACATTATTGCGTAATTTAAGCAAGATATTGGAAGAAACCGGGTTTCTTAAGCCCGAAATGCGTAAATCTCGATCACCAAACTCAAACCTACCATCTAAAATTGATCATCCCCCTGATTTTCAGTCCGCAGTCGCACTGAATCAGCGTGAGAAGGCAAACCCTCAGCTTGGGCCAAAACATTAATCGCCTTAGCCACCTTTTTCAGTGCAGTCGGCGAATAATCAATCAAACTCGAATGCTTCATGAAAGTTTCGACACACAGTGGCGACGCATAGCGGGGAGCTCCAGAAGTCGGCAAAGTATGATTCGGCCCCGCCAAATAATCTCCCACAGCTTCCGGTGTCGAGTAGCCCAAGAAAATCGCCCCAGCGTGGCGAATTTGCTCCAGCAAAGCCCAAGGATCTGCCACTTGCAATTCCAAATGTTCGGGAGCAAACTCGTTAGAGAGTTCCGCCGCCGCCTTCAGAGACTCAACCACTACGACTAAACCGTAATTGGCGATCGCCTTTTCCGTCAAAGTCCGGCGCGGGTGATTCGCCAACTGTTTCTCTACCTCAGCCACGACTTTTCTCGCCAGCACCGAATCCGCCGTCAGCAAAATCGCCGATGCCATCGAATCATGTTCAGCTTGAGCCAACATATCGGCCGCTACGTGCACAGGATTTGCCTTGCCATCAGCGATAATCAGCACCTCCGAGGGGCCAGCCAGAGAATCGATCCCCACAGTCCCATAAACCAGTTTTTTCGCCAGGGTGACGTAAATATTCCCCGGCCCAGTAATTAAATCCACCTTCGGAATAGTTTCTGTACCGTAAGCCAAAGCTGCGATCGCCTGAGCCCCACCTACCCGATAAATTTCATCAACTCCCGCTTCCTGAGCCGCTACGAGCACGGCAGGATTCATTTTTTTCTCCTGCCCGGGGGGAGTACACATCACCAGTTTCGGAACCTTGGCGACCTTGGCAGGAACCGCATTCATGATCACCGAGCTGGGATAGGAGGCTTGACCGCCAGGGATGTAGATCCCGGCCCGATCGACCGGCGTGTAGCGCTTGCCCAAAACAATCTCGTCATCACCAAACTGCACCCAAGACTTCGGGACGCGCTGTCGGTGAAACGCCTCTACCTGTTTGCAAGCCAGCCGAATCGCATTTAATAATTCTTTCGATATTTGCTGGTAAGCAGCATCCAATTCGGCGCCACTGACGCGCAACTCTTCCGCATTTAGGGTGATGCGGTCAAATTCAGCAGTATATTGCAGCACAGCCTGATCGCCTTTGCGCCTTACAGCTTGCAGCACCTCGCGCACGGTGGCTTCTTTGTGAATAACAAGTTCGTCGTGGGTGCGATCGCAGATTCGTCGCAGTTCAGCTTGTGCCTCAACCCACTGAGTAATGATTCGCAGCATGGAGATTAGGAATGCCGTCTATAATTCACTAACATTTGCTTGACAATTGGGAATTTTTGTGGGGTTCTCCTAGAGAAGTAGACCACCACCAGTCCACAAGCTTAAACCGCGAGAGTCGCGGCATTTTCCAAGGCTTCAGTGCAGCGTTTAAATCTCTCTCGATGATTTTGCAACACTGAGGACAAGTCACAACCTTCTCTCTTAAATTGCCCGCCAGAGAACCCGGTGCCCAGGAAGAGGGTGGGAACGCAGAGGGGGAGAGTGTCCGACCCCGATAATATCCGAGAGGGAGAGTGTTAGAGCGGAAGAATTTTGATTCTGCCTTCTACCTTCTACCTTCAGATCCGGCTGTCTTCTACCTTCTACCTTCTACCTTCAGCTTTTTACCTTCTACCTTCGGTAAGTGCTTCTTGCCGAAACCCAAATCACCTGTATTCTTTGTTATAGCTTAACTTGGATTTTTCAGAGAATTGGATTTTAAGCAGAATAGGTGCTATATTAGTTTTTCCAACACCTGATAATTTTTTTATAAAAAAACGCCAAATTATTGTATACTTGAAAATTGCGCGCAAGAAACCGTGACTTTAACTCGTGACGGTGGAAACACCGCAAAACGCCTCTGTAACACCCGTGTCATACCTTTGGGTATTGTCAGGGGTAAAAAACAGGCAGTTAAATGAGTCAATAAAAAATTATTGCGCGGGCGTCGCCAAAAAGTAGCCACAGACTCAGCTCAATCTGAGCGAATGGAAAGTGGCTGTCTCACTCCGCCATTAAAAATCAAGCTTTTTGCGGATCGATCCCGAAAAGGTTGTCCTTCAAAATCCCCGTGTCTTGAGACTGTCTTGAGACTAGGGTGTATCAATGAATACCTACTTCCAGCAACTGAACTATGGCAAATATTAAGTCCGCCGTCAAACGAGTCAAAATCGCCGAACGTAACCGCTTGTACAACAAATCTTACAAGTCAGCGGTCAAAACTTTGATGAAGAAGTATTTTGTAGCCGTTGACAAGTACGCCGCAGCTCCGACACCTGAATTAATGCAAGAAGTCCAGCAACGTATGTCAGAGGCATACAGCAAAATTGACAAAGCTGTCAAAAAAGGTGTACTCCACCGTAACAACGGCGATCGCAAAAAGTCCCGCTTGGCGAGAACCCTCAAGCCACACGAAACACAAGTAGCATCCTAAGACACAAGGAAGCTCAGCAACGAGCAATGTACGGGATTTAATGGATGTTGAGGGAAAAAGTCCCAGCGAAGCAGGAAGAAGGAAAAGGAAAGATTTTTCCCACTCTCTCCCTATCCCACTCTTCCCCTCTCACCCTCAACCGTCAACAAGTCGGACGCTCTCGTATCACCTCTAATCTGCTTCCCCCATGCAGCTCATCGACACTCACGTTCATATCAACTTTGAGACCTACAAATCTGAGTTAGAAGCCATTCGAGAACGCTGGCGCGAGGCTGGTGTAGTTCGGCTGGTTCATTCTTGCGTAGAGCCAGAAGAGTTTGCCGGCATTCAAGCAATCGCCAATCAGTTTGCCGAAGTCTCGTTTGCGGTTGGACTCCACCCCCTAGATGCCGACAAGTGGAAAGACGAGACTGCGAGCCAGATTAGGGAATTAGCAAATTCGGACTCTCGGGTAGTGGCGATCGGCGAAACCGGACTAGACTTTTTTAAAGCTGACGATCGCGAACACCAGTTTAAAGTGTTTGAGGCACAGCTTGAAATCGCCCAGGAACTTGACAAACCAGTCATTATCCACTGTCGCGACGCCGCCGCCCCAATGGCCGAAATGCTCCGGAACTTTTGGCAAACACGCGGCCCAGTACGTGGCGTGATGCACTGCTGGGGAGGCACTCCTGAAGAAACCCAGTGGTTTTTAGACTTGGGTTTCTACATCAGTTTTAGCGGAACAGTCACCTTTAAAAAAGCCTTGCAAATACAAGAATCAGCTTGTATGGTAAATAGCGATCGCATCCTAGTCGAGACAGATTGCCCTTTTCTCGCCCCCGTACCCCAGCGGGGAAAACGCAACGAACCAGCCTACGTCTACTACGTAGCCGAGCAAGTTGCTAAATTGAGAGGAGTTTCTCTCTTAACTTTGTCCGAGCAGACAACCGAAAATGCCTGTCAGCTATTCGGCTTTTCAGTTTAGCTATAGAAGAACAAAGAAACGAGGAAAAAAGGTCGATTTAGGGCCTAGCGATAGGGACAATCCCATTTGTATCCTGCCTAAAAAACCGGATTCATCCTTTATTTGAGATTCTTTTGGCGTTGCCTGCTGCGATCGGATTTGCGTCCTATAATAAAAAGAACCGACCGATCGGGCGTTGGCTTACTATCCACGACTGCGATGTCGCCCCGGCAAATGCCAACACAACGCGAGTACGCTAACCTTCGGGAGCGGCCAAAACTTCACGAAATAACTCAAACTTACACATAGCGAAGAAACTTGGAACCTCAGCAATTTGCCAATAGCTGTCAAGTCAATTTTAGGAGTCTAAAGTGTAGGGAATTTACCCTGGGACACCACGAGATCGGAGCTAAAAGCATCTCGATCGAAACCAAAATCCGCACAAAACTACTGCGAGCAACCCGCAAAAATAACCGTTGCAGCAGTTGGCAGGCGATCGAAAACATCATATAAATTCTCTCACACAATCCATCAAAAAAACGCAACAAGGTAAAAAAGCCCAGCCTTGGCGCCATGTAAAAAGCTAGAGCCACTGCGGAAAAAGAACCCCCATGACCACTAAAGATTACACAGAATTCGCCTTCACCTTGCCCGACCTGATCGAAATCCAGCGGGCAAGTTTTCGCTGGTTTCTAGAAGCCGGACTGATCGAAGAACTCGACAGCTTCTCCCCGATTACAGACTACACGGGCAAGCTGGAACTCCACTTCATGGGCAAAGACTTCAAACTCAAGCGTCCCAAATACGACGTGGACGAAGCCAAGCGCAGGGACAGCACCTACTCGGTGCAAATGTACGTCCCCACCCGCCTGATTAACAAAGAAACAGGGGAAATCAAAGAACAAGAAGTATTCATCGGCGATTTGCCCTTGATGACCGAGCGCGGCACTTTCATTATCAACGGCGCAGAACGGGTGATAGTCAACCAAATCGTGCGTTCCCCAGGCGTCTACTACAAATCCGAAACCGACAAAAACGGCCGCCGTTCGTATAACGCCTCGCTCATCCCCAACCGCGGCGCTTGGCTGAAATTTGAAACAGACAAAAACGATTTAGTCTGGGTCAGAATCGACAAAACCCGCAAACTCTCAGCTCAGGTGCTGCTCAAAGCTTTGGGACTCACAGACGGCGAAATCTACGATTCCCTGCGCCACCCGGAATACTTCCAAAAAACGATCGAGAAAGAAGGACAATTCGGCGAAGAAGAGGCTCTGATGGAGCTGTACCGCAAACTGCGGCCGGGTGAACCCCCCACCGTAGCAGGGGGAGAACAACTCCTCAATTCGCGCTTTTTTGACCCCAAACGCTACGATTTGGGCAGAGTCGGCCGCTACAAACTCAACAAAAAATTGCGCTTGACAGTCCCCGATACGATGCGGGTGCTGACATCGCAAGATATCTTGACGGCGATCGACTACTTAATTAACCTCGAATTCGACATCGGCTCCACCGACGACATCGACCACTTAGGCAACCGTCGCGTCCGCAGTGTCGGAGAACTGCTGCAAAACCAAGTCCGAGTCGGCCTCAACCGCTTAGAACGGATTATCCGCGAAAGAATGACCGTCTCGGATGCCGACTCCCTCAGCCCCGCTTCTCTGGTCAACCCCAAGCCGTTGGTAGCAGCAATCAAGGAATTCTTCGGTTCCTCCCAGCTATCGCAGTTCATGGATCAAACCAACCCTTTGGCAGAACTGACGCACAAACGCCGGCTTTCGGCATTGGGCCCGGGAGGTTTGACACGGGAACGCGCCGGGTTTGCGGTGCGGGACATTCACCCGTCCCACTACGGCAGGATTTGCCCGATCGAAACACCAGAAGGCCCCAACGCCGGTCTGATCGGTTCCTTAGCAACCCACGCCCGCGTCAACCCCTACGGCTTCATCGAAACTCCTTTTTATCCAGTAGAAAAAGGACAGGTGCTGCGCGACAAAGCCCCCGTCTACATGACAGCCGATGAAGAAGACGATTTGCGCGTCGCCCCCGGAGACATCAGCCTCGACGAAAACAACAACCTCTTGGGCGAAACCGTAGCTGTCCGCTACCGCCAAGAATTTACTACCACCACTCCGATGCAGGTGGACTACATGGCGATTTCGCCCGTGCAAATCGTCTCCGTCGCGACATCGCTGATTCCGTTCTTGGAACACGACGACGCCAACCGAGCTCTGATGGGATCGAATATGCAGCGGCAAGCTGTGCCGCTACTGAAACCAGAACGGCCGCTAGTCGGTACGGGCTTGGAAGCTCAGGCGGCGCGAGATTCCGGGATGGTTGTGGTTTCCCGGATCGACGGCGAGGTAATTTACATCGACGCTACCCGGATTATTGTTAAACCCCTGGCTGTAGATGCCGAATCGAATTCCAGCGAAGAACATTTCCTGATTCGGGAATACGACGATCTCAAAGTCAAACAGCCCTCGGTTTGGAAGCAAAAATATGCTGGCTGCATCGAACACGAACTGCAAAAATATCAGCGTTCTAACCAAGATACTTGTTTAAACCAGCGTCCGCTGATTTATGAGGGCGATCGAGTCGTAGCAGGTCAAGTGCTCGCCGACGGTTCCTCCACCGAAGGAGCAGAACTCGCTCTGGGCCACAACATCCTCGTAGCTTATATGCCTTGGGAAGGATACAACTACGAAGACGCCATGCTAATTAGCGAGCGTTTGGTTTACGAAGATGTCTACACCAGCATCCACATTGAAAAATATGAAATCGAAGCCCGCCAAACCAAACTCGGCCCCGAAGAAATCACCCGCGAAATTCCTAACGTCGGCGAAGACGCGCTGCGCCAGCTAGACGAACAGGGGATTATCCGCAAGGGTGCTTGGGTGGAAGCTAGCGACATTTTGGTGGGCAAAGTCACCCCCAAAGGCGAATCCGACCAACCGCCGGAAGAAAAACTGCTGAGGGCAATCTTCGGCGAAAAAGCCCGCGACGTGCGCGACAATTCCCTCCGCGTCCCTAACGGCGAAAAAGGCCGCGTGGTGGACGTGCGGGTGTTTACTCGGGAACAGGGCGACGAATTGCCCCCCGGCGCAAACATGGTCGTCCGCGTCTACGTGGCTCAAAAGCGGAAGATTCAAGTCGGCGACAAAATGGCCGGCCGCCACGGAAATAAGGGTATTGTGTCCCGGATTCTGCCGATGGAGGATATGCCCTACTTACCCGACGGAACTCCCGTGGACATAGTTCTCAATCCCTTGGGCGTACCGTCGCGGATGAACGTAGGTCAGATTTTTGAGTGCTTGCTGGGATGGGCCGGCGAAAATCTGTCGATGCGGTTCAAGATGGTGCCTTTTGATGAAATGCACGGCGCTGAAAAGTCGCGGGAAACCGTACACGGCAAGTTACAGGAGGCGCGCGAAAAAACCGGCAAGCCTTGGGTGTTTAACGAAAAGCACCCCGGCAAGACTATTGTCTACGATGGCCGAACTGGGGAACCGTTCGATCGCCCGATCACAGTCGGCATCGCCTATATGCTGAAGCTGGTGCACTTGGTAGACGATAAGATCCACGCCCGTAGCACAGGCCCTTACTCGCTGGTAACGCAGCAGCCTTTGGGCGGCAAAGCGCAGCAGGGGGGTCAGCGGTTCGGAGAAATGGAAGTCTGGGCTCTGGAAGCCTTTGGCTGCGCTTACACCTTGCAAGAACTGCTGACTGTGAAGTCGGACGATATGCAGGGCCGAAACGAGGCTTTGAATGCCATTGTTAAAGGCAAAGCTATTCCGCGCCCCGGTACGCCCGAATCTTTCAAGGTGCTGATGCGGGAGTTGCAGTCTTTGTGCTTGGATATTGCCGTGCACAAGGTGAATACATCCGACGAGGGCAGCGAGCACGTTGAGGTGGATTTGATGGCGGATGCTGGGGGCAAGCGATCGCCCTCCCGGCCTACTTACGAATCGCTTTCTCGCGACGAAGATGAGGATTAGGCATTAAAGATTAAAGATTAAAGATTAAAGATTGTTTGACACCATTCAATTCTTTAATCTTTAATCGACAATCTCAAATAAAAATGCCTCAGCAGTGGTACGAACACTGTTGAGGCGAATCAACGCTCTTAAGAGGAGAGACGCTGACATGACTATTGTAACAGTTGTCCCAGGAATAGAAGGAGAATTTGACCTGAAGACTGGCTGTATTAACTGGCAAGGGAGCAAGCTCAAAAATGGTTACGGGCGCAAGTGGATCGAGGGCAAAACGGTATTAGTCCACCGATTAGTGCTCGAATCAAAAATACCAGGATTTCTAGATTCCGGTTATTTTGCTTGCCACATCTGCGACAATCCAAGCTGCATCAACCCAGCACATCTCGTAGCTGGAACTGCGGCTGAGAATACGCAGCAGATGATGGGGCGCGATCGCAAAACTCCCAGACGCAAAAGTATTCCGGGTATTGGCCAACTCTCGATCGAACAACTGCGGGAAATTCAGCGTAAATATTTAGCTGGAACCATCAAAAGCCACCTAATAAAAGAGTATGGCGTACAGTATGACACTATTACTAAGATACTTCAGGCAAAAATTCCCCATAACTTCACTACAGTTCCCCCCGGTTTTGTAGGAGAAATTCAAGACAGCGGCTGCATAATTTTTCAAGGTGCAAAAGATGGTCAAGGTGGTTATGGCAGGTACTTTAAAAATGGGAAATCCCAATCAGTTACTCGTGCTGTTTTAGCAGAGAAATTAGGATGTGAAGTTCCCACTTCGATGGATGCTTGTCATACCTGCGATACTCCCAGTTGTATTAATCCAGAACACCTTTGGGGTGGAACTCGCACTCAAAATTTATTAGATGCTTCTAAGAAAGGACGCACTCAAGGCAAAAGTCATCCCCTTTCCAATGCCAAATTAGACTGGGAAAAGGTGCGAGAAATTCGACAAAAACTAGTAGCAGGAGAGAGAGTGAAGGATATAGCTCAAGAATACAGTGTTGGTCGCAAAACGATACACGATATTAAGTATCACGTCACTTGGAAGGAAGCAGGCGAAGAGGTTCCAGTTCCTCGCATGGGCGGATATCTCGATCGCAAATTGACTTTTGAGCAAGCTCTTGAGGTACGAAAAAGAATTAGAGGTAGAGAATCAATTTCTAAAATCGCTGATGACTTTGGAGTATCGTCAAGTGTCATCTCTGATATTAAAAACCACGTCACATATAGAGGAGTATAACATTGATTTAAGCCGTGAAACAAGCAACCAAAAAAGATAAACAACCACCAATAATCGACTGTAAATTATTAATTGGAGTCAAGAATGGCTAAAATAGAACAACGCTTTGATTACGTCAAGATTGGGTTAGCTTCACCAGAAAGAATTCGACAGTGGGGAGAGAGAACTTTACCCAACGGTCAGATAACTGGAGAGGTGACAAAACCGGAGACCATAAATTATCGCACGTTAAAACCTGAAATGGATGGCTTGTTTTGCGAGCGCATTTTTGGGCCTGCAAAAGATTGGGAATGTCATTGTGGGAAGTACAAACGAGTTCGCCATAGAGGCATTGTTTGCGAAAGATGCGGTGTTGAAGTCACTGAATCTCGCGTCCGCCGCCATCGCATGGGCTTTATCAAATTAGCAGCTCCAGTAGCTCACGTTTGGTATCTCAAAGGCATCCCGAGTTACATGGCAATTCTGTTAGATATGCCGCTGCGAGATGTCGAACAAATTGTCTATTTCAATGCCTACGTTGTCCTCAATGCAGGTAATGCAGAGAAGCTGCAATACAAGCAATTGCTCACGGAAGATGCTTGGCTGGAAATAGAAGACGAACTTTACAGCGAAGATTCCACACTCACAGGTGTAGAAGTGGGGATTGGTGCTGAAGCTTTGCAAGTTTTGCTGCAAAACATTCCGCTAGAAAGTGAAGCGGAAAAGCTGCGGGAAGATATTGCTAATGCTAAAGGTCAAAAACGGGCGAAGTTGATTAAACGCTTGCGAGTAATTGACAACTTCATCGCTACGGGTTCTCATCCCGATTGGATGGTACTCAATGTGATTCCGGTGATTCCCCCGGACTTGCGGCCGATGGTGCAGTTAGACGGCGGGCGTTTTGCAACGAGTGACCTCAACGACCTCTATCGGAGAGTCATCAACCGCAATAACCGCTTGGCGAGACTGCAAGAAATTCTGGCGCCGGAGATTATCATCCGCAACGAAAAGCGGATGCTGCAAGAAGCTGTGGATGCACTGATTGACAACGGTCGCCGCGGCCGGACGGTGGTGGGGGCAAACAACCGCCCGCTGAAGTCGTTGTCGGACATCATTGAAGGGAAACAAGGCCGCTTCCGGCAAAACTTGCTCGGGAAACGGGTTGATTACTCCGGGCGTTCGGTGATTGTGGTGGGGCCGAAACTGAAAATTCATCAGTGCGGTTTGCCGAGGGAAATGGCGATCGAACTTTTCCAGCCTTTCGTCATCCACCGCCTGATCCGCCAAGGATTGGTCAACAACATCAAAGCTGCCAAAAAACTGATCCAGCGCAACGATCCCAGTGTTTGGGACGTGCTTCAGGAGGTGATTGAAGGACACCCGGTAATGCTGAACCGGGCGCCGACGCTTCACCGTTTGGGGATTCAAGCCTTTGAGCCGATTTTGGTGGACGGGAGGGCAATTCAGCTTCACCCGCTAGTCTGTCCGGCTTTTAACGCTGACTTTGACGGCGACCAAATGGCCGTACACGTTCCTTTGTCTCTGGAATCTCAGGCGGAAGCGCGGTTGCTGATGCTGGCTTCTAATAACATTATGTCGCCAGCAACGGGAAGGCCGATCGTTACTCCTTCTCAAGATATGGTGCTCGGTTGCTATTACTTGACAGCCGAAAATCCTGACGCTCAAAAAGGAGCCGGTCACTATTTCTCCAACCTCACCGACGCGGTTGTAGCTTACGAACAAGGAGTCGTTGACTTGCACTCTTATGTGTGGGTGAGGTTTCAAGGCGCCATAGAAAACACAGAACCCGAGGGAGAACCGCTGAAGGTGGAACGCTCTACCAACGGTATCGTGACGAAAGAATACAAGTTCCGCCGGGTTCGGGAAGACGGAGACGGCAAGGTGATCAATCAATTCATTCGCACTACTCCGGGCCGGATTATCTATCACCAAACCATCGAATCGGTAATTAACAATTAGAAATGGGTAAGGGGTAAGAGGTAAGGGGTAAGAGGTAATGGGTAATAACTGACAAATAATCGCTAACAAATAATAGTGATTTGAACCAGAAAATTCACCCATTACTACTTACAAATACTTTCAGCGATGCGGTTAATGAGCGAAGTCGAAGGGCTGTAAAAGTTACTAATTACCAATTAAGTAGGTAGGTGCAAATCAACTTTATTATGGGAATGGCAGGTGAGTGCATTCATCTCCTAGCTTGGCTCTGTTCCTTATACGCTAAACCAGCCCCTACAAAATGCTTGTTGTTTTTTGCCGCCGCTCTACTTATCAATTACCAATTACCAATTACCAATTACCAATACTTCGGCTACGCGGTTCCTCAATCCTTCGGCTTCGCTCAGGGGAGCCGAAGTCGAACGGCAGTAAAAGTTACCAATTACCAATTACCACTACTCAGAAAAATGACAGAAAATAAGGAAATTGTTTTTCGCAATCGAGTTGTTGACAAAGGTCAGCTCAAAAAATTAATCTCTTGGTCTTTCATGCACTACGGAACGGCCCGTACAGCGCAAATGGCCGATAAACTCAAAGACTTGGGTTTCCGCTTTGCGACACGAGCGGGAGTTTCGATTAGCGTAGACGATTTGCAGGTTCCCCCGTCAAAACGATCGCTCCTCGATGCAGCCGAAGAAGAAATCCGCATCACCGAACAAAAATACACCAGAGGTGAAATCACCGAAGTCGAACGCTTCCAAAAAGTAATCGATACCTGGAACAGCACATCAGAAGACCTCAAAGACGAAGTAGTCAAAAACTTCCGAGCCACAGACCCCCTAAACTCGGTCTACATGATGGCATTCTCCGGGGCGCGGGGAAACATTTCTCAAGTGCGGCAGCTAGTCGGAATGCGCGGATTGATGGCTGACCCGCAAGGAGAAATCATCGACTTGCCAATTAAAACCAACTTCCGCGAAGGACTCACCGTCACCGAATACATCATCTCTTCCTACGGCGCGCGCAAAGGCTTGGTAGATACAGCGTTGCGGACGGCAGACTCTGGCTATCTTACACGTCGCTTAGTGGATGTTTCCCAAGACGTAATTGTGCGGGAAGTGGACTGCGGCACCCAGCGGGGAATTAGAGTGCGGCCGATGACGGACGGAGCAACAGTGCTGATCCCCCTCAAAGACAGGCTGCTAGGGCGGGTGTTCGCCAGAGATGTGGTGCACCCCAAAACCGGGGAAATCGTGGCTTACGGCAGTGAAAAAGCCGTCCGAAATCAGCCAATTACCGAGGAGTTGGCGGGGGAAATTGGTAATTCTGGGGTGCCAGAGGTGTATTTACGATCGCCCCTGACTTGTGAATCTACCCGATCGGTTTGTCAGCACTGCTACGGCTGGAGTCTCGCCCACTTGAAAATGGTGGACATGGGAGAAGCGATCGGGATTATTGCAGCTCAGTCGATCGGGGAACCGGGAACCCAGCTCACCATGCGTACCTTCCACACCGGCGGCGTATTCACCGGAGAAGTCGCCAAACAAGAACGCGCCCCCTTCCCCGGCGTAGTGAAATTCAAGAACTTGCGTACTCGCTCGTTCCGCACCCGACACGGCGAAGAAGCACTGGTGGCAGAAAACAACGGCAAACTTGTATTTGAGGGCGACGGATTTGAAGAAGGAAAATCCGGCGCTAAAAATCAAAAACTGAAAATCGAATTGGCGATCGTCCAGGGTTCTACTCTGATGGTCAAAGACGGACAGCGCGCCATTCCCGGTCAAGTTTTAGCAGAAGTGCCGATCGTCGGTCGCGCCGCCCGCAAAACTACGGAAAAAGTGACGACAGACGTGGCTTCCGACTTAGCAGGAGAAGCCAAATTTGCTGATTTGGTGCCTGAAGAAAAAACCGACCGCCAAGGGAACACAACCCGCACAGCCAGCAAAGGCGGGCTGATTTGGATTCTCTCAGGAGAGGTCTACAACTTGCCTCCTGGCGCGGAACCTGCAGTGAAAAATGGCGATCGCATTCCGGCCGAAAGCGTGATTGCCGAAACTAAACTCGTCTCCGAACACGGCGGCGTAGTCCGCATCGCTGACCCCAGAGAAATCGAAATTATCACCGCCCAAGTCCTGCTTGACCAAGCAGTCGTGCGGGCAGAAAGTGCAGGCGGCCGCGAACACTACACGATCGAAACATCTTCTAAGCAGCGGTTTTCCCTGAAGACGGCTCCCGGGAGCAAAGTCATCAACGGGGAAGTGGTGGCGGAACTGCTCGACGACAGCTACCGCACAGCTACAGGGGGCATTGTCAAGTACGGGGGGGTGGAAGTCCACAAGCGCGGCAAAGCTAAACTTGGCTACGAAGTCGTGAAGGGGGGGACTCTGCTCTGGATACCGGAAGAGTGCCACGAGGTAAATAAAGATATTTCATTGCTGCTGGTGGAAGATGGCCAGTACGTTGAAGCCGGTACAGAAGTCGTTAAGGATATTTTCTGCCAAACCAGCGGGGCAGTGGAAATCACTCAGAAAAATGACATCCTCCGGGAAATTGTGATTAAGCCTGGGACACTCCATGTAGTTGACCGCCCGCCGCTAACATTTGGGGAAGGTCAAATCGTCAACGCCGGTCAAGAAATTTTCCCAGGCTTGGTTGCCGAAGAGTTGGGCTATGCGGAGTATATCGAAACTCCCGAGGGCCCGGCTTTGCTGCTGCGGCCTGTGGTGGAGTTTCCGGTGCCGGATAAGCCACCAGTGCCTTCTCAGACGGCGCTGAATGAGTCGATCTCTTTGAAAGCGGTGCAGCGACTTCCTTATAAGGATGGGGAGCGCGTCAAATCAGTCGAGGGATTGGAACTGCTGCGGACTCAGCTTATTTTGGAAATTGGTTCGGGAGCTCCGCAACTGGCGGCGGATATCGAGCTGCTGCCGGATGAGGATGATGCTATGGCTTTTGGGGCGGACGGTTCGGGCCCGGCTTGGGGTTCGCCTGAAGACGTTATTGCCTCGCAAGAGTTGGCGATGCCCCTGGCCGATGGGGGCGATCAAGCTTCAAAGACTTTCCGCTTGCAGCTAGTCATTTTGGAATCGCTAGTGATTCGGCGGGACGTATCTGCAGATCCGACTCAGGGCAGCACTCACACGCGGCTGTTGGTCGAAGATGGGCAGTCGATCGCGCCCGGGGCAGTAGTTGCCCGCACGGAGATTCTCTGCAAAGAAGCGGGTATCGTTCGGGGCATCCGTGAGGGGCAGGGCGAACCAGTGCGCCGACTGTTGGTGATGCGAGATGCGGATTCTATTTCGATCTCTGTGGCGGGTACGCCGGATGTGAATCCGGGTCAACTGCTGGTGGCTGGTACCGAAATAGCTCCGGGGGTTGTTCTCGAAGAGTCCGGCCAAGTTGTGAAGGTTGTACCGGCGTCGGAGACAGAACCGGCGAAACTCTTGCTCAGGGTGGCTCGTCCTTACCGGGTTTCGGCTGGTGCTGTGCTGCACGTAGACGACGGCGACTTGGTGCAGAGGGGTGACAATTTGGTGATTCTGGTGTTTGAGCGGGCAAAGACTGGGGATATTATTCAGGGTTTGCCACGGATTGAAGAACTTCTGGAAGGGCGGAAGCCGAAGGAGGCCTGTATTTTAGCCAAGCGGCCGGGGACGGCTCGTGTGGTTACGGATGACGATGTTGTGGAACTTGCGGTGATTGAGGATGATGGCCGGATTGAGGAGTATCCTTTGTTGCCTGGTCAAAACCCGATCGTCTCCGACGGACAGCGCGTAGGCGTCGCCGAAGCTTTGACCGACGGGCCTGCTAACCCTCACGAAATTCTGGAGGTGTTCTTCCACGTGCTCAAGGAGCGGCAGTCTACTTTTGAGGCTGCTTTGGAGAGTTTCCAACAGGTACAGACGTTTTTGGTGAATGAGGTGCAATCGGTTTATCAGTCTCAGGGCGTGGATATTTCTGATAAGCACATCGAGGTCATCGTCCGCCAGATGACCAACAAAGTCAGGATGGAAGATGGCGGCGATACTACTATGCTCCCCGGCGAGTTGGTGGAATTGCGGCAGGTTGAGCAGGTGAATGAGGCGATGTCAATTACTGGTGGAGCGCCGGCGGATTATACTCCGGTGTTGCTGGGGATTACTAAGGCTTCGCTGAATACCGACAGCTTTATTTCTGCTGCTTCGTTCCAGGAGACTACGCGGGTGTTGACTGAGGCTGCGATCGAAGGTAAGTCTGACTGGCTGCGCGGGCTCAAGGAAAATGTGATTATCGGTCGCCTGATTCCTGCGGGTACTGGGTTCAATGCCTATGAGGATGCTGGGGTCCAGGATGCGGGTTTTGATGGTGCTGTGTTTGATGACGACATCCACGATTTGCAAGAGGATGTGGTACTTGATGACCGTACTGCGCGCCGCGCTTATACTATCGAGAGCGGTTTTGAAATCGGGCGCCCGTCTGATCTTGAGCCTGATGAGGATTTTGAGGAAGTTGAGGTTGATGAGGACGATTTTGTCGCTGAGACTGAGGATGATACCTTGGGACCAGATGTTGACGATGATGATGATGATGATATCGGTTTTGACTTCGATGAGGACGAAGAGTAATAATAGTTTCGAGATTGCATGAATGAGTGAACAGCGTTGCGCTCGCTGAGGATAATTTGGTTCCTCGCCGCAACGCACACTTCGATTTCATGAGTTAAAAAATCTCAAATTTTCCCTCACTAATTCAAAGTCTGAACTCATAGCATTGTGTAATCGGGACATTCAAAGGAAGAAGGAAGAAGGAAGATTCAGAGTTTAAGCAAACTTTGTAATTCTAGAGTTTTAATTGTTTGTTGGTTCAAACAAACAATTCTTTCTTCCTGCTTCCTTTTTCCTTCTTCCTTCTTATTCCTTCTGCATATATGGTTCACTCAATCAGGCAGCAATGCCTTGATTTGATTAACAAACTCTTGATGGTCTACCACAGGTTTAGAGATGTAACCGTCGGCACCGCTTTGATCCAGAAATGTTTCTTTATCACCAGCCATCGCGTGAGCAGTCACCAAAATAATCGGCAGCGATGCCGTTTGCGGGTCAGCTTTGAGCAGTTGAGTAATCTTAATGCCGTCAACAGATTTGCCCTGGTACACGCTGCGCGAAAGAGACACATCCATTAAAATCAAATCAGCTTCGCCGTTGGCAGCAATCTGCATCACCTCTTCAACATTTTCCGTGTGCTTCACGGCTAAGCCCCCCCGCTTAGTCAGAATTTTGGAAAAAACCCGAGCATTAACCAAATCGTCCTCTACAATCAGAACGGTTTTCATAAATAAATATGGGAAGTATAGAAACTTTGTGACTTTAGTCCAAAGAGGAACATGACACGGGGACTACATTCCCCGTCAAAAATGCAGAGTTTTTAGCGCCATCAGCCGGGAACCCTGCAAAACCCGTATGTATATCCTTGAGCCACTAGCTGTGAGAGGGTTTACAGATGCCTAGAAGCATCCAGTACCATCATTTAGACTACTACACACAGACAGTTTAGTTCTTTTTTATAACTAGACCTGGCACTGGTGAGAGTCTCAAGATTCTCAGGTAGCAGGTTTCTAGTACAATCCAGGACGCATGGACGACGCCTCGCAACCGGGTTTTTGCTCGTTTAGGCGGGCTATAATGAACTATTGCTATGAAAAACACCCGGTTTCTGACTACCCGTGCGTCCTGGACTTATAGTATCCTCTCTTTCGGTCAAGCCTCCGGCTTCTACCATTTTAGATTTTAGATTTTAGATTTTAGATCGGAACTGATTGACTGAATATCAGTTTCGAGCACGGGCCTACAGTTACATTATTTTTTGAAATGGTATTAGAATCGGGAATGTGTGATAATTATTTTCCTTCCTCCTCATTAGAATCAAGCCATGTTTATTCACATACTCCCGTCGCCACAGCATTCGGAGTAGCGAATCCAGCGGGGATTGTTGGAGATTCCTAATTCTCAGTTTTAACCCATCAAAACGGCTTAAAATATCGACGCTTTCTTTCATCAAGCGGAGGCCAGACTCGGAGATATCGCCAGGAGAGCTTTTGACCGATGCAATTCATCAATATCGGCATTTTTGACACTCTCAGCGAGTCACGGCTACGCTCTATGGTTGAATAAGCCCAAAACTTGGACTTCACTCATAGTCCAGTCGCCTCTACACGATTAGAACAAGTACCAGTAGCAGAGGTATTCCAATTGGGCTTACTTTTCTTTTTTAATACTTTCGGAGTCCATCACGCTTGCCAAAATACGGTAAGCTCGATCGTCAACCATTGCTGCTTGATCCACGCTAAGGCTGTACTGAGACTAGATCAATCCGGGGTTTCTCCTGAATAAAATATTTCTTCGTGTAGATGGTTATTCCTAATTGCAATTAAATTCTATCATAGATTGACGGGGGCTCAAGTCCCTCGTGACGCTTTCCTAGGAAGAGCTACAGCCTCACTACGTTCTGAGTTTCTGGCATTCCGTGTTCTCCTGTGAATCAACCTTCTCACGGCAGAAGGTAAATAGACAGGTAGGCGCAAAGGTCGGCAACATAGAGGTTAGGGTAAGAGTGGAGAGTAAGAGGCAAGTGTTGCCCGTCTTCGGGACTCTGATTCTGCTTTCACAAGTTAAGTTTATTTTTATTCTTCAAATGGGCGGTTGGGTCGAACTTTCGGTTCGCCTGCGGCAAAGGCTTTTCAATCGAGACAGGGAACCTCGGCATTATTGACAGAGGCTGTTTTCACTCAGGAATTAACGGACACAAGGACTCATGGCTAAACAACTCAACCTACTTTCCGGGCAAGTAATTTCTACGCCTCTGCACGCCGAGATGCAGCAATCGTACCTCGAATATGCCATGAGTGTGATCGTCGGGCGAGCTTTGCCTGATGTCCGCGACGGTTTAAAACCAGTTCACCGTCGAATTTTATATGCGATGCACGAACTCGGTCTGACGCCAGACCGACCTTACCGTAAGTGCGCCCGGGTAGTTGGAGATGTTTTGGGAAAATATCACCCCCACGGCGACCAATCGGTTTACGACGCTCTGGTGCGGATGGTTCAGGAGTTTTCGAGCCGCTATCCTTTGCTGGCTGGTCACGGCAATTTCGGTTCGGTGGACAATGACCCGGCTGCTGCGATGCGCTACACGGAAACTAGGCTCGCACCGATCGCCCACGAAGCCATGCTAACCCAAGTCGGCGATGCAACTGTTGATTTTACTGATAACTTTGACAGTTCGCAGCAGGAACCGACGGCGCTGCCTGCTCAGTTGCCGTTTCTGTTACTCAACGGCTGTACGGGCATTGCTGTGGGGATGGCAACTAATATCCCGCCACACAATTTGGGGGAGGTGGTAGACGGTTTAATTGCTTTGATTGAAAACCCGGAACTCTCCGACGAGAAGTTGATAGAACTGATTCCGGGCCCGGATTTTCCAACCGGAGGGGAAATCGTCGCTACAGAGGGCATTGTTGACGCCTACACTAAGGGTCGAGGCAGCATTGCGGTCAGGGGTGTGGCCGGGGTGGAAGAGGTGCCAGGTAATCGCAAGGTGCGTACTAAAACGGCGATCGTGGTGACGGAGTTTCCGTTTCAGGTAAATAAGGCGGCTTGGATTGAAAAGGTGGCGGAGTTGGTCAATGCTGGCCGCCTCGACGGTATTTCTGATTTGCGTGATGAGAGTGATCGCGATGGCATTCGAGTTGTGATTGAACTCAAGCGGGAATTTACTCCAGAAGCGGTTCTGGCTCGCCTTTACCAACAAACTGACCTGCAAACAAATTTTGGCGCGATTTTGCTGGCAATTGTCAACGGTCAACCCCGACAGTTGACGCTCAGACAATTGTTGCAGGAATTTCTGGATTTCCGGGAAGTGACTCTTACCCGCCGCTACAATTACGAGTTGCAAGCTGCAGAACGCCGCTGTCATATTGTCCAAGGCTTAATGTTGGCTTTGACAAATCTCGATACTACGATCGACATTCTCAGAAATTCTCCTGACGGTACTACTGCTAAGCAAACTTTGCAAGTTCGCCTCAATTTGAGCGAAAGTCAATCTGATGCGATTTTGGCGATGCCGATGCGCCGGCTGACTGGTTTGGAAAGGCAACATTTGCAAGCTGAGCTGGATGAGTTGACAGGGAATATTCAAGAATTGCAGCGGTTGTTGAGCGACAGGCGCGAACTTTTGAAGGCTTTGAAGAAGGAATTGCGATCGCTCAAACGCAAGTACGCTGACCCCCGCCGCACTAAATTTGCTAGGGAAACAGGACGCGCAGCAAAGACCGACACACAATTTTCTGGTAAGAAAAATTCTGGACTCAAGCAGTTGTCGCCGGCAACGATTCAGCCTAACTTATTGCCGGTTCTAGAGCCTGAAGAAACAATTGTTGAATTTTCGCACAAGCAGTACGTGCGGCGCTTGCCGGCTAACGATCGCCCGCGCTCGAAAAGTCGCGAAAAATCGGTTTCAGCTTTAGAAAAAAATGAAGATTTTATTGTGACTGCAGAGCTGACTAAAACCGATCGCACTTTGGTTGTCTTAACTCCTAACGGCAAAGCTTACCCGCTGAAAGTGGCTGATATTCCTAGCAGCAATCCAAAAGACCGAGGAAAGCCGATTGTCGGTTTGTTATCCCCGAGTGCAACTAAAGACAGTACGGATCGCGCTTTGTCGGAAATCACTATCGCACACTTTATTTTGCCGGAAAATTCGGAGGGAGTGGATTTAGTAACTCTGACTCAGCAAGGAAAAATTAAACGTTTGCCGATGCAGGAATTTGCTGATTTGACTAATCGCGGCGTTACTGTTGTTAAACTCAAGGAGGATGATCGGCTCCGCAGCGCCAGTCTGAGCAAAGTCGGCGAGCAAGTGGTAATCGCGACTTCAGGAGGCCGAGTCCTCCGGTTTGAGATCGATGACGAACAACTGCCGCCAATGGGCCGCAGCGCCCAGGGATCTCAAGTAACCAGGTTGCGGAAGCAAGAACAGTTGGTGGGTTGCATCACTCTCGACCCGGAAGACAGTCTGGTGCTAATTTCTGAGTTGGGTTGGGCAAAACGAATGCCTGCAGGTTCTGTCAGACTTACTAATCGCGGCGAAATTGGCACTCAAGCTTTTCGCTTCGCAGAGCCTAAAGATGCTTTGGTTGCCTTGCTGCAGGCTGTTCCGGGTACGGATGTCAAACTTTTTACTAATTCTGGCCGCCTGCTGCGATCGGCTATTGATGCTATAGCTTTTTGGGGGAAAGATGCTGCGGGCGATCGAGTTTTTGACCTCAATCCAGGTGAAAAAATCATCAAAGTTATCAGCAGTCAATAGTCATTGGGCATTGGGCATTGACCAAACAGGGCATTGACCAAACAGGGCATTGGGCATTGACCAAACAGGGCATTAATCTGATTTCTGACCTCTGACTTCTGAATTCAACATCCATCCGTTAAATCATTTAAATCCCGTCTACTGCTCGTTGCCGAACTTCCTCCTTCCTTGAATACCCCAATTACCAATGCCCCATGCCCCATACCCCATGCCCAATCTAAAATCTAAAATCTAAAATTGTTTAATGGCGCAAGTTGTATTAGAAAATATCTACAAAAGTTTTCCGCTCCGCCAAGGAGAACAGGAAAAAGAAGCAAACACCGTCGCAGAAAGTGTCTCGCCTCTAGCCGATCGCCCTTCGTCTAACAGCGTTTTGCGGCGCATTAACCTAACGGTCGAAGACGGGGAATTCATGGTGTTGGTGGGGCCTTCTGGCTGCGGAAAAAGCACTTTGCTGCGATCGATCGCCGGTTTGGAAGTTTTGACAGCCGGCAATATTTGGGTTGGCGATCGGCTCCTTAACGATTTGCCTCCTAAAGACCGAAATATCGCGATGGTATTTCAAAATTATGCTCTCTATCCTCACTTAACAGTTTACGATAATCTCGCCTTTGGATTGCGCCGCTCTGAAAGGGAGAAAGAAGAAGGAAGAAGGAAGAAGGAAGAAGGAAGAGGGAAGAAGGAAGAAGGAAAAGGGAAGAAGGAAGAAGGGATAAAGGGGAATATACAAGGAGAAGAAGGAAGCATCCAGAAGAGAGAAAAAATAAGGATTAAGGTAGAAGAGGCTATTAATTATTTAGCTTCTAATTCTTTTAAAACTCATCTAGCTTATCCTTTGTTTGAGGACTTTTTAGGAGGAGTTACTCGCAAGTTTCCTCCGGGTTTGCGCTATTTATCGGAACGGGAAAAGACCGTAGGAGAACGAGTCCTGAAGGTAGCTGAATTATTGCAAATAGAATCTCTTTTAAATCGCTTGCCGAAACAACTTTCGGGAGGGCAAAAGCAGCGGGTAGCTTTGGGTAGGGCGATGGCTCGAAATCCTGAAGTTTTTTTGATGGACGAACCGCTATCGAATCTTGATGCGAAATTGAGGGCGGAAACTCGATCGCAAATTGTGCAGTTGCAGCGACAGTTGGGAACTACCACTATTTATGTAACTCACGACCAAACTGAGGCGATGACTATGGGTGATCGGATTGCTATTATGAATAGAGGGCAGCTTCAGCAAGTAGCTCGACCTCTAGAGCTTTACAACAAGCCGGCTAATTTGTTTGTTGCTGAGTTTATCGGTTCTCCGCCGATGAATTTCTTGTTTGTGGAATTTAGTGCCCCGTTGTTGATTTCTCACCCGCAATTTCGCTTTACTTTACCCGATATTTGGGCAAAAAGTCTACAACAATATGACGGGCGAGGGCTAATTTTAGGCATTCGGCCGGAACATCTGAGCATTAACCCTCCGGCTACCAAAAATCTTTCGGTACAAGTGGAAATTGTAGAGGCATTGGGACACGAAACTTATTTGGGGGTTTGTTTGACGGATGCTCCGGCGGTGCGGATGCAAGTGCGGGTTCCTCCTGAGCGATCGATCCGAGTTGGCGAGGAGCTTTGGTTGGCCATCGCCCATGACAAGATTCACTTGTTCGACCCTGATACCGAGTTGGCTATTTTTCCTCGTTAGGCAAAATCATCAAGGTCGATCGACCGTTATGACCGATATCACCAATCACAAGCTTGCATTTTTATCAAGGAATGTTATATTTATTTACATAAGCCTTACGCAAGTTAACGAAAGGAGTTCGCACTATGCAAGAACAAAAACGCAACGCTTGGAACTGGGGCTTCAGCGAAGGTGCCGAAAATTGGAACGGTCGTTTCGCTATGATTGGTTTTTCTGCCGCTGTCCTCATCGAATTGGTTTCCGGTCAAGGCCTGCTTCACTTTTGGGGCGTGATGTAATTTTCTAGTTAAGACTTTTGTGACACTGCAAAGCTTGGGAGTTCCGTTACGGACTCCCTAAATTTTGACAGCGCGATTTGGGCTACAAATAGCCACTTGCTCCGGGCAGTTAGCAGCACAAAATTTAACAGCTATAGCTCAAACCGGGGCGGGGGGTCTCCCCCCCAAAAAAAAGAGTGCGAATCACTCTTTTGGGTGATGCTAGCAAATTACTCTAGCGGATATATTCTTTCAAGATGCTGTTCCGGTTGGGATGGCGCAACTTCCGCAGGGCTTTAGCCTCGATTTGGCGAATTCGCTCACGAGTGACGTTAAAGATTTGACCAATTTCCTCCAAGGTCTTCATCCGTCCGTCATCTAAGCCGTAACGCAGCCGCAGTACATCCCGTTCTCGGGGGCTGAGAGTATCTAAAACGCTTTCCAAGTCTTCCCTGAGCAGGTTTTTCGAGACTTGATCTTCTGGCGTTTCCCCGTCAGATTCAATAAAGTCTCCCAGACGCGAGTCTTCCTCTTTGCCGATCGGAGTTTCTAGAGAGATGGGCAACTGTGCGGACTTAGCAATGAACCGCAACTTCTCGATCGTCATCTCCATGCGGGTAGCAATTTCTTCTTCCGTAGGCTTGCGACCCATTTCCTGAGACAGAAGTTTGGTAGTTTTCTTGATGCGCGAAATGGTTTCGTAAAGGTGAACCGGCAGGCGGATAGTGCGCGATTGGTCGGCGATTGCTCGGGTGATGGCTTGACGTATCCACCAAGTTGCGTAGGTAGAAAACTTGTAGCCTTTTTCGTGGTCGAATTTTTCAGCGGCCCGGATCAGACCCAAAGAGCCTTCCTGAATCAAATCTTGGAAAGACAAACCGCGATTCATGTATTTTTTGGCGATCGACACCACCAAACGCAGGTTTGATTGCACCATTTTTTCCTTGGCCCGACGGCCGACGTGGAGTCGGTGACGGAATGCAGGAAGTGCCATATCTAAAGCATTAGCCCATTCGCTGTCTTTGGGTTCGCGGTTATACTCTTCGAGCAGTTGTTCTCGAACTCGCTCTAATTCCAGCAAATCTGCAATCTTGCGCGCTAGTTCAATCTCTTCGTCAGCTCGCAGCAGTCGAATCCGACCGATTTCTTGCAGGTAAAGACGAATAGAGTCTTCAGTATAATGCTTTTTCTTTGCCTGTGCCCGACGGCGGGCTTTGGCGCCTTTGGCAGATTTAGGGTCTTCCTCAGATTGAGAGTCTAAGAATTCTTCTCGATTATCGTCTTCTTCGTCGATAAAGAGTTCTAACTCGCTCTCAGGTAGAACGCTTTCGGCGCTGCGAAGCAACTCGATTGTTTCCATTTCCGGTGTAATTGTGGTTTCGAGTACGGTGTTAGCCTGGATCATGCCGTCTTCCTCATGCTCCTGAATTAAAGAATAAATAACAGTGGAATAGTGTCGTCTGTTTGTAGTTTAGACAAGTTAGCCAGTATTGACATTCCCGCATGAAAAAATAGTGGGATTTTCGGTCTGCTAGCTGAATTTGCTACCGAAACTGCACCTGTTTTATGAGTCACGGTTCGAGTTCTGGTTTGAAGCAGGCAGCGCATTCCATTGATCGCAAATTTTAAGATCGCGACCTTAAATTGAGCTGGCGGCTTTTTCTTTCGGAGCGAGTTACCACATCATCTGCAATACCTTGCCCACAGAAGCAAACCATGAAGTGCGAGCGATCGCACTTCCAAAAATACTGGCTTTTTTACTCGGTACTTCGAGCTTTTACCCGTACAAGTTTTCCGGCACGGAACCCTCTAACTTTTGTATTGGAGGTGTCGAACTTTTGATTCGCCTTGCTTTCACTCTGGTTATCAGACATGACAGTTGCACGGCAAATTTTCGCCACCTTGGATGCTAGTCTGCTGTCTCAAATGCAACAGCAGAGGGTTGAAGCACCAAACCGGGAGAATCGGATCTTGCAAAGACCTTTCCGATTGTAGCCTTTCTCACAAAAAATGGAAGTTGTTTTCCATTGTTTGTCAAGAACTAGGAAAACTCTGTCAGCTTAGCTTGACAATACTAACTCATGTCTGACTCTGCTAAATCCTGAGAACGGCCCGCAAAAACTTTGGCACGATCGAACGGCGCTGTTTTCTGCGTATATCTGGGTGAACGGCTGCGGCGTAGTTGGCCAGACAGTTAGCAGACAATTTTTGATTTGCCCAAATTGGGACCAATACAATCCGTGTAGATACACCCATCATTACCCTGTTTCCCTGAATTGAATCATACGCAATCTGCGATTGAATAAAGCTCGTAGCTTTAGTTTGAAGTCGGCAACTCTGGATTAGAGACCGACTCTGACCCCCAATGAAGCGTTGCGGGTTGAGTAGTGCAACAGGGGCTTTCATTGTTAAGTTAGCTCAAATCTCAGAAATTGGGTTTAATTTTCACGTTAAATCACATTAAGTTCTTAACGTCACATTCTTATTTAAGCAGTTCGACACGAGTTTGTCGCGTCAGTGGCAAAAACCACCAGGATAAATTCTACTGAGAGTTAACCCGCCGCGCAACTCTCGGCTGCCAACTTCTCTAAAATTTTTTGGCTTTCGGTTCGCACTTGCGCGATCGCACTTTTTTCTCACAAACAACACAATTCGCCATCTCTCGGAAGTATAACTTCACGATTCCTTTAAATATATCGTGACAGTGTGAAGATTCCATAAAGCCCCTCAATCAATTTTAGGTAGCATTCCCGAATTGTCTTGATAATTTCAAGCAGACGCAAAAAAATCCCCAGCGGATGTTGATGTAACTGCCGGCAGATGATAACTGCGCCAGGGAAGAAAAATTTGCCCAGTTAGCGATGTGCTTGCTATGGTTAGAGAAGGCATAAACTCCCGGGTACTTAAAGATGTGGAGGGGTAGGACGCTGATGCGATCGGTGAAAGTTTTGTTATTATTTACAGAGCGTCCTCGGAAAGCCCATATCCGGGCTTGATCCCTACTGTAGTTTAAATCATCTGGCTTGACCGTTAGGGATGTCGTTATCAGGATAAATTGCCGCTCCTTGTCTGTATGGACAACCCAGAGAAGGTTTATTAGACCTGTTTATTATTGATGCAGTCTAATAAACCTCGATAAAAAACTTGGAAACTTGTAGAGCGATTTAATTGAGGATTCATATATTTAGAAATTTCGCTAGAGGCTTTATATTTTTCTAGTCCTCCCGGATGATATCCAGCTTTTTTCAGGACTCTTTCCAAAGCCTCCCATGTACCCCCTTTAATAGCATCGGGGTCGCGATACGGTTGTTGATTAGCTAAATTGGCAGAGACTTTAGGATAAGCTTGGCGAATTGCTTGAACGTCTCCCAAAAACCATGCTTCTAATTCTTCTACCACAATTCGATTTAAGACTTGGAATGATTTATCTTTTTGACAGGAAGATTTAGTAATTAATCCTGATGATAAGCTGTTAGTCATTTAAATTTCTTGCCTGAACCCCTTACAGTATGGTATAGACCACAAATAATGCAGTTTAAATGTGGAACAGCTTATTGCCATTATTTCTAGTTGTTGTTTTAATTTGAGACAATCTTCTCGATCTTCATCTATTAAAATAACAATTTTCTAATCAGGCGGAAGCCATGCTTGATAACCTTTCAAACGGTTAGGCAATTTAGCCAGTAAATCTGTTTTTCCTCGAAAAGCATGAATTTTAAAGGTAACAGCCGATGGCAAAATTTTGGGCAAAAGCTGGCTCAAAGCTGATTCTAGGGAGGCTTCTTGCACTAAAAACTCAAGATGCAAAATGCTCACCTACTCTTAATTTTCCAGTTAAAATCATTGCGGTGCACCCGCATTTTTGAGGGGATTTCCAACATCAAAGAAATCTTCCATCCACAGCGAACCGAGTAAGGAACCGTTTTCTATAAATTGTTTAATTCCCTGCATATCTGCGGTTCTTTTGGCTTGAGTAAAACCTTTTTCATCTCTATATAATACCCATAATTACTCGGGTTTTAAACTATCTACAAAAAAGGGAGAATGGGTTGTTATCATTAATTGAGTATTAGCAGAAGCCGAACGACATTCTTCGGCAAGCTGAGGTAATAATTGCGGATGCAAATGATTTTTTTGTTCTTCTATTCCCACTAATTGCGGGGGATTTGGATCGAATAAAACTGTCAAATAAGCTAAGAGTTTTAACGTACCATCGGAGGCATATTTTGCCAAAATGGGATAAAAAAAAGGAGCATCTTTAATTTCCAACAAAAGTCGGCCATCCTGCATGACAAGAGCCTCGACTTTTTCGAGGCGTGGAATACGAGCAGAAAGAGTTTTTAGTATTTCTTCTAACCGTTGGGGATGTTGTTCTTTGAGGTATTGGATAACATTAGGTAAATTGTCACCAGTGGGGGACAATCTTTCCTGTGCAACTGCTTCGGGAAGGCTGCGGGTATTATCTGCGGTTAAATAGGATAAATACCAACCTGTAATAAAGCGTCTTAATGCGCTGACGCGAGGATGTTTGGCAAATTGTCCTAATGTATTTACGGCTAATAATTCAGATGATGCTAGTTGTTCGGTGATCCTTTCGCCTTCTTCATCAGGAGTTGCGCCACTAATGACTTGTCCTTCGCCTTTTTTGAAATCTAAAAAGCGAAAAGGTTTACCTTGACCTCCTCGTCTCCACTTTAACCATTCTTCAGCGATAAAAGGACGATTATTTTCTTCATCTATGGCAAGATGATAGGTGATTAACGGTGATTTTGATGTCTCTCGATATTTTAATTCAATGATGATACAGCCTGTACTATCTCTGGTGCGTAATTCTCGAAATCTGCCTCGTCTATCCCATGCTTTTCTGAGGCTTTCTGTGAAACATTCGGACAGGAAAGCGAAAACATCAAAAATAGTTGATTTTCCGCTACCATTAGGCCCTAAAAGGACAGTTAAAGGGGTAATGTTTTTAAGTTTTAGATTATATAAAGCTCGGTAATTTTGAACTTTGAGATATTCTATACGTGGAACATTTTTCATAATTTCACATCCTTAACTATACTGGGTATTTCTTGGATAACTAGGTCGTTTTCATTAAACCTAAGACGCTTTTTCGTTAGATTCCCGACTTCTCAAAGAAGTCCGGAATCTGGGTGTTTGGTTTTTTGAGATTGTGCTACAGAAAAATGATTACTGATTCCGCAGTTTAGGATTAACAAACTCATTCAATCCTTCTCCCACCAAAGACAGTCCCACCACCATTAAAGTCATCGCCAAACCGGGAAACAAAGCCGTCCACCAAATACCAGTAGGTAGCGCATCTAAAGCTAAACGCAAGTCGTGTCCCCATTCGGGAGTTGCTTCGGGAAGTCCTAATCCGAGAAATCCCAAACCTCCTAATGTTAAAATTGCATCGGCCGCGTTGAGCGCAAACAGCACCGGTACGCTCTGAATCACATTCAGAAACAGGTAGCGCGAAAGCACTGTCCAAGTGTTAGCACCCATTGCTCGGGCGGCTTCGACAAACAATTCGGTTTTGACGCTGACGGTGTGATTCCTGACTACGCGGTAGTATTGAGGGATGTAGGAAATGCTCAGGGCGATCGCAGCATTCAAAACTCCTTTTCCCACTACAAACGCTAGCGTCAAAGAAAGTAGCAGCCCCGGCAAAGTATAAATTGTATCCATTAAAAATAACAACACTCGATCGAGCTTACCGCCCAAATAACCGCTAACCAAACCCAGCGGCACACCGATAAACAAACTCAAAGCAGTGGCTAAAATTACCACTTGCCAAGCAGCCCGAGAAGCAAACAGCGTGCGGGAAAACACATCGTAGCCGCTGCGGCTAGTACCAAACCAATAATTCGCCGACGGCGGTTCGTGGATGGGGTTAATCAAAGCCTCGGTAGGATTTTGCAGCCATCCCCAAGCTTGCATAGCTGGAGACAAGGTGGCTACCAATATAAACACGGCAGTTATTGTCAAACCTGCCCACATCATTTTCATGGACAGGCTTGAGGGTGAGGCACTGTTGAGAAATCGCGGCAGTCGGAGGCGGCTTTGAGCCATAATTGATAGTTGTTGCGTCAGATTCGTTTTCATCAGCATATCAATATTTACCGAAAACCATAGGAAGACTTTTTAACCGCAGATGAACGCAGATACACGCAGATCAGATTACATCAGCGTTCATCCGTGTTCATCCACTGATATCTGCGGTTAAAAAGTCTTCGCTAATTTGCATTCCTACAAATTACTGGCAATTAACTCGCGGTACTGGCTTTTCGGCTTAACTCCTTTGAGATCAGCTACCAAATCTTTGTCTTTGAAATACTGAATCGTCGGCGTACCAATAACGCCCGCATTTTCAGCAATTTCTGGATCTTCTTCGATGTCAATTTCCACGTAGTGGATTTTGCCCTCGAACTCATCTACTACTTTGCTCAAAATCGGCTTGAGGCTGTGGCAAGGCCCACAACTCGGAGAGGCATATTTGACCACAATCAGTCGATCGCTATCGTGGAACAACTTCCGCAAAGCATAACCTCCTTCGTGGCGCGTGTCTTTGATATCAAAGTTCTCACTGGTTTTGCGAACTTTTTGAGCTTCCGGCGCTGCTGTGGGTTGCTCGGATTCCTCGGTTTGATGGAATTCCTGAGCTAAACCGTTGACTGACAGCCAACGTTCTGCCAGCATCGCACCCATACAACCGCTACCGGCGGCGGTGATTGCTTGGCGAAACTCGTGGTCTTGCACGTCGCCGACGGCGTAAACTCCCTCAACGCTGGTTTCTACCGAACCGTGTTTGGTGGCGATATAGCCTACTTCGTCGAGTTCTAGTTGACCTTGGAACAGTTGAGTGTTGGGAGTGTGACCGATCGCGTAAAACAATCCTTTCACCAACAAATCGCTCTCGGCGCCGGTCTCAATATTTCTAATTCTCACCCCGTCCATTTTCCCGCCCGGTTCGCCCAAGATATCCACTGCTTCGGTGTTCCAGTGCACGGTAATTTTGGGATTGCTCAGCACTCGGTCTTGCATGGCTTTGCTGGCGCGCATTTGATCGCGCCGCACCAGCATATGTACGTGAGAGCCGTATTTTGTCAAATAAATAGATTCTTCCGCTGCGGTGTCGCCCGCGCCGATGACAGCTAAATCTACTCCTTTAAAAATTGGGGTAGCGCCGTCGCAAATCGCACAGGCAGAAATGCCGTGACTCCAAAATACGTGTTCGCTAGGCAGCCCCAGCCTTTTTGCGGTCGCGCCTGTAGCAATTACTATCGTGTGGGTTTTGATTTCTCTGTCTTCCGATCGCACTGTAAACGGCCGCTGGCTCAAATCCACCGAAATTACATCTTCTGTGTATAATTCGGCACCCCAGCGCACTGATTGAGCTTTCATCCGATCCATGAGCTGTGGCCCGGTGATGCCTTCGGGAAAGCCGGGAAAGTTTTCGACTTCTGTGGTGGTCATCAGTTGACCGCCGGGGACGCCTCCCGCTTGGTAGCCTTCAAACACTAAGGGTTTCAGGTTTGCCCTCCCGGCGTAGATGGCTGCGGTGTAGCCTGCAGGCCCTGAGCCGATAATCACTAAGTTTTCTACGGTTTGTTCGGTCATAGCTATTTAGTCAAACTCATAACGACTTCGTTTTACTAATTCTAGCAGAGTTCGATCGAGTTTGGTTGGATGCCATTGTGCGATCGAGCATCTGTATCTATTGTTGAGGGTCGATCGGTCTTCGGGGCAACTCCAGCTTGTTTTATAAGCAAAAACAATCTAAAAGTCGATTTAGTTTTAAATGTTCGATCTATTGTGACCCCTCAATTGTTAAGAAAATCTAAAGACGACCAAAATTATTGACTTCATTCTCAATTATTTTACCTATTTACTTGCTTTGAGGCTTGTGGTACGATTTTCACAATCCAGGGGCATTATGACTAATTTCACTTTTTGACGCTGAAACCTACTTAATTCATAAAATTAGCAAACTCTTCAAATGTAATAAGTACAATTATTTATGCAAAGTCCGCATTTTCTGGTTTAAGAATTGTAACGCAAATTTTGCCAAATTTGACAAAGTACAGTATTTGTGGTATATAAGGTGCGATCGGGGGGAAATTTAGAAGGAAAATTTTAACCGCTTCGGAAGCACAGGCGGGACGCCCGTGCCACAATTAACATAGAATTTTGTACTTGTGTCTGATGGATAAAACCAAAATATTGTTTGTGTGCAGCCAGAATAAATGGAGGAGTTTGACTGCCGAGAAGATATGCGAGAAAGTTAGCGGCTACAGCGTGCGATCGGCTGGAACGGAAAAAGGTGCAAGAATTAGAGTCAGCGAAGGTTTGCTGGGCTGGGCGGATTTGATATTTGTGATGGAGAAGAGGCATGGCGATCGACTTCGCAGCAAATTTCCCGAAAGTCTCGAAGGCAAGAAAGTTATTTGTCTGCAAATACCGGACAATTACGAGTATATGGAACCGGAGTTAGTCGAGCTTTTGCAGGCGAAACTCAGCCTGCATCTGGAAATGCCAGAGAACGAGATAAATTTTATGCAGCGAATTTTGGAACCGGAAGTGATGGATTCCTTGGCAGAGGCGATCGAATACGATTCGATGGATTTTGCTGAGGTTAATGCTGCTTTTGCTCAGAGTGCGGCTGCCTTGGGGCCGGTTTTTGGAAACGTTTTGGATGCGGGGACGGGTACGGCGAGAATTCCGATCGCAATTTGTCAAATGCGACCAGCATGGCAATTGACTTGCATTGATTTGTCGGCAAATATGCTGAAAGTCGGGGCGGAAAATGTGGAAAAGGCAGGCGTGCGATCGCAAATTAAGCTTGAACTGATCGATGCTAAAGCCATGCCGTATCCAGACAGTTATTTTGACATGGTGATTTCCAACAGCATTATCCACCATTTGCCCGATCCGCTGCCGTTTTTGCAGGAAGTCAAGCGGGTGTTGAAGCCGCAGGGAGCAATTTTTTTGCGGGATTTACTGCGGCCGGAAAAAGCGGAAATCAGGGATAATTTAGTCAAGCTGTATGCGGGAGATTGCAACTCGCATCAAAAACAGTTATTCAGCGATTCGTTGCAAGCAGCATTTACGCTGGATGAAGTTGAGGAGATGATCCAAAATGCCGGCTTGGATGGGTTGAGGATTTATGAATCTTCAGACAGACATTGGACGGCAGAACGTGCTTGGTGCGAGTCTTTGTAGAAAGGGGACGATCGCCCGATAAAATTTTATACGCCGTATTGCAAACCTTCAAGCTAAATACTTGTCCAAATCCGACCAACTGCGGAACCGACCCACGACGCTTTTATTGTCAATTGGGAAGCAGGCGAACAATAACCTAGGAATTTAGACGCTGGTGGTAAGGCATAATCGATTCATGCTCCTTTCCAAAATTGTCTAATCAATTTATTGTTTAGTCAAGATGTTTAAGCATTTTATAGGAAAAATGTGCGATCGAGGATATGCCGAAAAAGCCCGTTCCGCGACCTGAAGATGAAGAGTCGCATTTGAAGAAGCTCAGGGAAGAACTGGGCATGAGTCAGGAAGATTTGGCGCGAGAGCTTGGCGTTTCGTCGCAAACCATCAGTCGTTGGGAGTTGGGGAAGAACGTACCCACGTTCACCGTCAAGCAGATGAAAGCTTTGGAGAAATTGCTGGCTAGCATCGGCAGGTCGATCGGCGACTTGCCAGACAATCTGTGATCGAAACGATTAAACAAGCCCACGGATAAATCCGTGGATCACTTTTTCCAATCTAAAATCTAAAATCTAAAATTACTCGATCGCGCCCTCGGTCTTTAGCTTGATAAAGCGCACGGTCTGCTGCGGCAATCAAATCTTTTTTTGAAGTCTGCTGTCGAGGAACCGTACTCGCTACTCCCAAACTCAGTGTAACATAAGAAGACACCGCCGAATTAATATGTTCGACTTTTAGTTTTTTCACCCAGACTCGAATTTTTTCGGCAATCCACAAAGCTCTTTCAGGTGAAATCCGGGGCAAAATTACCACAAACTCTTCGCCTCCCTAAGGCTATAATAAAGTTGTGCTTCATTCAGTTGACAGTTGACAGTTGACAGCACTTGACAAAAGAAGGAAGAGGATTGGAGTAATGAATAGTCTGATTTTAATTTATCCCTACCAGGGTTCCGGCTTTCAACCAATTCTTTGGAGTAAAAAACGCGGTTTCTGTGCCAGTCCTCAACTCAAAAGCCAAAACCGCGAATCGTTGTGAAAAACGAAGCAATTTCACAATTCTCTCACCAACCCCAAGTTTCTGGCCCTCCCTTAAACGGGCCGACAATATCTTTGGTAATCCAGCCGCCGTAAAAATCCCCTGGTTGAGATTGCACTAATTCCCCGTCCACATAACAGGCATCCATCTTGCTCGGATAAAAAGCCACATAATCTTTAATAGCTGCAAAAACCTGATTAGGATTGGGATAAAACCAAGCCGCATTTACTACTTCTTTGGACTCTACCATCACAGTGTAATAACCGGCTTGTCCCTTCCACTCGCACCAAGAACCCCGTAAAGTTTTGTGCAAATATTCCATTTTGATGTCATCGGGGCAGATATAGTAGGCAGGAGGGTGACTGGTCTCCAATACCCGCTGAGGGCGGCGCGTGTCGGCGATCGTCACTCCATTAAAAATTATCTGTAGGTGTTTGGTCGATTCCTCAAGGCGAGGGGGACGTGGGTAATCCCAAACAGACTCTTCACCTGGGCCGGGATCTATTCGATCGAAGTTCATTTGCACAATCTTCCCTGAAAAAAAACAATTAGCGACTTAGCATTACAATTTAATGTACCCTTAATCGAGTCGCTGCTTCAGACCAAACCAGCTTTTCTCAACTCTTCGTAATATGAGCATTCGCGGTATAGATGTTTCCGACTACCAGCCCAATGTCAATTGGCCAGCAGTTGCCCGGGATGGTATTGCCTTTGCTTTTGTCAAATCGACCGAGGGTGCAACGTTCGTTGCCCAAACTTTCGCTCGCAATTGGGCGGCGATGAAAGCGGCGGGGATTCAACGCGGTGCTTACCACTTTTTTCAACCTGCAAGCAGCGTTCAAGGACAAATAGATTTGTTCTTGAAAACTGTAAAACTCGAACCGGGGGATTTGCCGCCAGTCTTGGATTTGGAAACTACAGGCGGTTTGACTGTGGATCAATTTTGCGATCGAGCCGCAATTTGGCTAGAAGCAGTCGAAAAAGCCACCTTAATGCGGCCGATTATCTACACTTACCCCGGTTTCTGGGACAACTTGGGGACAAAACGGTTTGCCGATTACCCACTGTGGATTGCTCACTATACCAGTGCTGAGGAACCTTGGGTTCCCGGCGGCTGGAAAACTTGGAGTTTTTGGCAGTACAGCGACACCGGCAAAGTTTCCGGCGTCTCGGGCAATGTAGACACCAATATTTTTGAAAGCGTCCGAGAAGGCGCCGTAAGTTATAAAGTTGCAGACATCCAGAGGGAATTAAGAATTAAAGGTTTCTATCAAGGCGCGATGGATGGTAAATTTGGAGCCAATACCACAGCGGCGCTCATCTCGTTTCAGAAATCTCAAGGTCTCAATCCAGACGGCATTGGCAGCCTCAAAACCTGGGCCGCTTTGATGCGAAAATCTCCCAAAGTAGTTGTCCCCCCTCCAACCCCGACACCAGTCCCGCAGCCGACTCCCACTCCGACTCCCACTCCCATATCAGACGTGCGACTGACTCAGGTATTCTCGTCTTATCAAGCTAGCGCTAGCCAAGATACAGCCTTAATTTGGCTGCAAAGTCAGGTTTCTACCTCTGTTTTAGGGGAATTTGCTCAAAAATGGCGGGCAACTGCTTTACCTCAAGATAGTAATTTGCGATTGATAGATGTGGGCAAATTTTATCGCGGTTTAGCACAACAAGACCAAGCTTTAGATTGGCTGCAAAAACAAATTTCTCCGGCTATTATTGCCGAGTTTGCCCAAAAGTGGCGCTCTCAATCTACTGTCACCAATTCTCCGATTCGACTGATAGATGCGTGCAAATTTTATCGAGCCGCACCCCAGCAAAACCAGGCTTTAGATTGGCTGGAAGGGCGAATTTCGCCGACCATTCTATCGGATTTTTTTCGCAGGTGGCAGAATGCCAATCGATTATAATAGATTTTAGATCTTAGATTGACTCTACAGATGAATCTTGCGATTTGAGATTGATTTTAGATGGCAAATCTACTCTAAAGAGGGAGCATCTCAATATTTGGAAAAACACTTCTTCTTCTTCTTCTTCCTCCTTCCTTCTTCCTCTTTCCTCCTGCCTCCTGCCTCCTGCCTCCAATTTCTAGCTTGGCTGAAAAAGTGAGATGCTACCTCTAAAGATGAGTCTGGGGGCGATCGATTTGAGATGTGAGCTTTTTAATTGGAGATTGACTCCACACATGAATCTGGGGTTGAAAGGCTCTATAATGGAAAAGCTGGCAAATCTTGCTATTTGAGATTTGAGATTGACTCCCCATCAAAATTCGTCAAATCGTCTCCCTCTGTGCCCGCATCCCCATCTGACTCTCGAACATAACAGACAATCTCTCGCTTAGCTACAGCTTACTCCCATCTTTGACGCCAAGAGAATTATCTGATAAAGTTATAGCGACTATCAAGGTTTTTTAATCTTATTGGGAAAAATCCAGGGCCGTGCCGAGTTTGTAAGCTGCGCCGAAAATAGCGCCTGCACTCCAATTACCCGCGATCGAACATTTAAAACTAAGCGGGCAGCCTGTAAAAATCATATCTATGGAAACCCCCTTTAACATCACCCTGTTGATGGTCATGACCGTCACCTGTGGCATCAGCGCTCAAGTTCTAGCCGCTTATCTGAAAGTTCCGGCGATCGTATTTTTGCTGCTGTTCGGCATTTTAGCAGGCCCCGATTGCTTGGGAATCCTGCATCCCAGTCTGTTGGGCAACGGCTTGGAAGTTATGGTATCCCTTTGCGTAGCCTTAATTCTGTTTGAAGGCGGCTTGAATTTAGAATTGCGAGACTTAGGCAAAGTTTCTGGAAGCATCCGCAATTTAGTTACTTTCGGCACTTTGATTACGCTAATTGGCGGCGGAATGGCCGCGCACTGGCTGGGAGAATTTCCCTGGCCGATCGCCTTTCTGTATGCTTCTCTAGTAGTCGTCACAGGCCCGACAGTCATCGGCCCTTTGCTCAAACAAGTATCCGTTGACAAAAAAGTCGCCGCCTTGCTAGAAGGCGAAGGTGTTTTAGTCGATCCCGTTGGGGCAATTCTGGCAGTATTGGTATTGAACGTGGTTTTAAACGGCAATACCGACTTGCTGATTTTGTTCAGAGATTTAATCGCGCGGCTGGGTATTGGCACAGTCATCGGAGTTACCGGAGGTTGGCTGCTGGGACTCATTCTCAAGCGAGCGAAATTCCTGTCAGAAGACCTCAAAAATTTAGTAGTTTTAGCCGGTTTGTGGGGATTATTCGGCTTAGCAGAAGAACTCCGCAGCGAATCGGGACTAATGGCAGCGGTACTCTCGGGCATAGTGCTCAGAGCCGCTTCAGTCCCCGAAGAACGGCTACTGAGGAGGTTTAAAGGTCAGCTAACAGTCCTCTCTATATCCGTACTGTTCGTGCTGCTGGCGGCTGATTTATCCCTCGCTAGTGTGGTCGCCCTCGGTTGGGGGAGTGTGTTTACAGTTTTAGCTTTAATGTGGATAGTGAGGCCGATTAATATTTGGGTTTGCACGATCAACAGCGGGCTAAACTGGAGGCAAAAATTATTTGCTTGTTGGGTAGCGCCGAGGGGAATTATTTCAGCTTCAATCGCCTCTTTATTTGCAATTGTGCTCACCCAGCGAGGAGTCACCGGCGGCGACTCAATTAAAGCCTTAGTTTTCCTCACAATCATTATCACAGTTTTTTTACAGGGATTGACTGCAGGCCCGATCGCTAAAATTTTGGACATCACCTTAAAATCAGCTACCGGTGCCGTGATTGTGGGGTCAAATCCTTTGAGCAGATTAATTGCTCGCTTGTTTCAAGAACGCGGAGAATCTGTCGCCATTATCGACACTGACCCGGAAGCTTGCGAACAAGCAGAAAAAGCAGGTTTGCGAGTGTTTTTAAGCAGTGCTCTGGATCACAGCATTTTAGAAGAAGCTGGACTTGATTCGATGGGAACTTTTTTGGCAATGACTAACAACGGTGAAGTAAACTTAGTGTTAGCTCAACGAGCAGCCGAGGAATTTGCACCGCCGAGGGTTTTGGCAATGTTTCCCAAAGATCCGCAGGCAAATATGCCCGCAAATCAGAATAAAATCAATCAAGCTTTTGTCTCCGATTTGCCGCTGAAGGATTGGAATGAATATTTGAACAACAGCGAAGTAAAATTGGGAGAAACCGAGTTAAGAAGTGAGGGATTCAAGTTTCAGATTGCTCACTTGGAAGCTTTGGTGCAAGGCGGGGAATTAGCGCCGTTGCTAGTGGAAAGACAGGGATACTTGCAAGTAGTGTCTGCGGCCCAAATTTGGGAAGCGGGCGATCGAATTATTTATTTGCTGCACGATCCAACACCGAAATTGCTAAAAAGATTATCTGGTGGGTCGCAGTCTCGCTTAACTTTAGAAAAGCATCAGGTAGTAGAGGAAGTGCCGATTCCCGATCCGGTTTTAGAACCTGTTTTGAAAGAAGCAGAAATAGTAAAAGAGGCTGAAATTTTGCCACCGCCGCCAGTTTCGCGTTAGGGGCAGTATCCCCGATCGTACTCTGTAATCTGCTTGTCGCGATCGTCCTTACTCTGATTCCCCAATTAAAGTAAATGCCGCCCAATTTCGCGGCCCAGGATGGGTTTTCATCGTAGTTAACATTGCTTGCCGCAATGCCTGTGCTTTGTCGGGATTATTTTGCAAGTTTTGATAAAACGACTGCATCAATTCGGATGTCGGCGCATCGGGAACCGCCCATAAAGAAACAATCACACTCGGCACTCCTGCCGAAATCAAAGCGCGCGACAAACCAATCACGCCATCCCCGGTAATCCTGCCTTCTCCGGTGTTGCAAGCACTCAAAACGACTAAGTTTGCTTGCAGTTTCATGTCGAAAATCTCTTCTGCGGTCAATAAGCCGTCATCGCTACCAGAAGGAGCCATAGCGATCGCACTTCCCAATCCGCGCACATCATCAAGTAATCCATGCGTTGCCAGGTGAATAATTGATGCTTGGGGCATTTTTTGGACGATCGCCGCTTTTGTCCCTTGTGCGCCTGTGATGGCTTGGGTTTTGAGCAGAGGCGCGATCGCTATAGCTTCGGCTTCGGCCCCAGGTAGAGGAGACAATTGCTGTTTGGGCTCTCCCGGAGACAGAGACACGCTCGGCATGGTGGGATTGCCCAAGACTAGATCGCTGCCAGGACCGTTGGTTGGCTTCTGTACTAACTTCTGCCGTTGCTGTCGAGTCAAATCCAATACTTGAATCGAGGGGGCGGTGAGAATCGTGTGTTTCTGGATTAAGTAAGTGCCGTTGGCATCTTGCAGGGCGGGGAAGGGTACCTGGAACAGGGAACGTTGGGGAATGAAAATGACGCGGGCATCGGGATCTTTGGGTAAGAGGCTGGCAATGGGCTCGATCAGTAGTTGATGCAGCGTCGGTAAGTTGGGTTGGGGTTGGGTGGAGCCAAAACTGCTGCGACTGCGGACAGCCAGGAATTCTTGATTGCCAACGATCGAGCTGGCTAGAGAGGCGTTGTGTTTTTGCCAAAGGGGTTTGAGGTCAACTTGGCGAAACGCGATTTCGCCCGTGGGTTGAATCACCCAAATGTAGAGCGCGGATTCACGCCATTCTCTTTTTCCCTGAATCTGGAAGTCATCGTAGATGATGGAATACTGCACCAAAGTGGCGTTCTGTGCTTTGGCGATTTGGCGGATTTGCTCCTGGCTGGGAGGAGTGGCTATAACCGGATTGGCATCACCAGTTGATAAGCGCTGTGTCAGGAGATCGACAAAGGCACGAGCACGTCCCCGTTCGGCAATTTCTAAGGCGGCGATCGGGTTATTCTGAGCCACTCGGACTTGTTGTAAAGTCCGATAAGTCCCAGCTTGTCCTTCAAAGATGGAGACTTTATTCGCGTCGTTGGAGCCGAGCATTTGCCGCATCGATTCCCAAACTTGAATCCCATCAATCAGCATTTTTTCAGCTTCTGTTGGGTTGCCAGCTTTCAAGAGGGCCAATCCGAGGTTGTTGAGAGCGCGACCCTCTCCACTGCGGTCTTGAATTTCGCGGGCGATGGCTAACCACTGCTGTGCATACTCAATGGCTTTGGTATAGTCGCCCAGAGCGCCGTAAGCGATTCCCAAATTGCCCAGTGCTGCACCTTCCCCAAGACGGTCTTGAATTTCGCGGGCGATGGCTAAACTGAGCTGTGCATACTCAATGGCTTTGGTATAGTCGCCCAAAGAGCGGTAAGCGCTTCCCAAAGTGCCCAGTGCTGTACCTTCCTCTTGGCGGTCTTGAATTTCGCGGGCGATGGCTAAACTGAGCTGTGTATACTCAATGGCTTGGGCATAGTTGTCCAGATAGAGGTAAGCGATTCCCAAACGGCCCAGTGCTGTACCTTCCCCAAGGCGGTTTTTAATTTCGCGGGCG